>JABSPC010000058.1 GCA_013215515.1 Crocinitomicaceae bacterium | reverse complement strand
TACGTTGAAGCCTTCAAAGTTTTCAAGGAAGAAGAAGATCTCGATGGAATGGCTTCATGCTACAATACTATTGGAAATGTTTATATCAATATTGGTGATGAAAAAAAAGCGCTGCAAAACTATTTAAGCGGACTGGCTATCGCGAAAAAAGGAAATAACCCTGGAAGAGTTATTGTTCTCAATGACAATATCGGGTTGTTTTATCAGGATCGTGGAAATTACACGAAAGCACTTACACACTTTTCGGAGTCTTATTATTCTTTGATTGATACAGTTGGAAGTCAACCTCAGTACTCGCTACTCGCGGCAAATCAAACTTCATTCGGGTTTCTTTACAAAGACAAAAAAGAGTATCAAAAAGCCTTAGAGTATTTGAGTAAGGCAGAGTTATTCGCGAAGAAAGCTCAACGTAAAAAGTCGGTACGCATGCTTTCCGTTTATGAAGGTCGATACGAAATACATCAAGCAATGGGCAATTTTGAATTGGCTCTGAAAAATCACGTACTGCTTACCCAGCTTACAGATTCATTGCAAGGAAGTGATATTGCGAACGCGATAAATGAAATTGAAACAAGCTATAAATCAGCGAAAGGCAAGCGATTAATTGATGAGTTAAACGCTGAGAAAGATCAACTTTTTGATGAAAAGGAAACTGAAAAAGCAAATGTGAAAAAGGCCTGGGAATGGATCTGGTGGTTGGTTCTTGGAATTATCGCGGTTACCATTTTCTCTTTAGTGATTCTTATGCAAAAACGAAAGATTGCAGCTGCAAACACGAGTTTAGTTGGACAGAACATTGAAGCAGTTAAATCGGAAGAGAAGATCAAAATTCTGGAAAATAAAGTTGTCAATGAACAGGAGGTTCCTATTGAATCGAAATCGGATAAGTATTCAAAATCGGCTCTTCTCGATGATCAAAAAAAAGACCTAATAAAACGGCTGAATGAGCTGATGGTCGTTGAGAAGATTTTCACGAAAAAAGACCTTACAGTGGTAATGGTCGCCAAAATATTGAACACCAATAAAAGCTATATTTCTCAGGTGATTAATGAATATTTCGGATTCAATTTTAGCACGTACGTGAACGAATATCGAGTAAAGGAAGCAAGACGACTTTTGACCGATGAAAAGTTCCGACATCTCACTATAGAGTCCATTGCTGGTGATTCAGGATTCAATTCCGTTTCGGCATTCAACAATGCGTTTAAGAAGTTTACAGGGCTTACTCCTTCTTATTATTTGAAATCTATTTTGGGACGCGAATAATTTCATACGGCTTTCTTTACCCTTTCTACCTAAGAACCAATTTGTTCATATCAAGAATTCAATTTGTGAATAACTATTTGATTATATTTTAATCATTATTTGATTAAAATATAATAGTTTTACCGCTCAACCTCAGAATAATTTCATTTTTTAATGTACTTAAACGCGCACACTTACTATAGTTTGCGGTATGGAGTTGTATCGCCTGAAGTTTTGTTAGAACTAGCAAAAGAAAAGGGTTGCTCAACGATAGCAATTACAGATATCAACACCACTTCCGCCTGTCTCGAATCCATTCGTGAAGCTCCTCGTTTTGGAATAAAACCAATATTGGGTGTTGATTTTAGAAACGGCGTTCAACAACAATTTGTTCTCATCGCAAAAAACAATCAAGGGTTTCAAAACATTAATTACTACCTCACTGAAATCTTACACGATGGGATTGAAGTACCAAATAAGGCACCTCTACTAAAAGAAGTGGTTATTATTTATCCATTCGATAAAAAGAAAAAACAAAGCTTGGGAGAAGACGAATACATCGGAATAAGCCCAGAAGATATTCCATTCGTTCGTTTGAAAAAGATAGATACATCCAAAGCTGTCATTCTTCAAACCGCGACGTTTCGAAACAAAAAAGATTTTAATGCGCACCGCCTACTTCGTGCCATTGATAAGAACATTTTACTCAGTAAACTTTCAGATTCAGAGCAGGGAAAACCAGAGCATCGAATGCTATCTGTAGAAGAACTTCATAAAATCTACGAAGAGTTTCCTCAAGTGATTTCGAATACAAAAAGCATTTTAGATCAGTGTACAATTAATTTCGATTTTTCTCAAAAAGCAAAGCATCAAAATCAAAAAACGTACTTGGACAGCGACGAAGAAGATATTGAATTACTAGAACGACTTTGTCAAGAAGGCCTGCTTTACCGCTACCCCAAAGTGAATCAAGAGGTTTTTGATCGAATAGATAAAGAACTAACGTTGATCAAGAAAATGAATTTCGTTTCCTACTTTTTAATGAATTGGGACATCGTAAAATACGCGAGATCACAAGGTTATTTTTACGTTGGCCGTGGAAGTGGCGCCAATAGTATCGTCGCTTATTTATTGCGAATAACAGATGTAGATCCCATTGAATTGGATTTGTATTTCGAGCGATTCATCAATTTATACCGCAAGAACCCACCTGATTTTGACATTGATTTTTCATGGAGAGATCGTGACGACATGACCCGTTATATTTTTGAGCGATTTGACAATGTAGCACTCGTGGCCACCTACAACACTTTTAAAAACCGTGGAGTTGTTCGCGAATTGGGAAAAGTATTTGGCTTGCCAAAAGAAGAAATTGATTTGCTTTCTAAAGGAGGTCCTCCACAAAACCACTTGGCCAAATTGGTCCTAAAGTACGGCCATTACATTCATGGTTTCCCTGGAAACCTAAGTGTCCACTCTTGCGGAATTATTATCTCTGAAAAGCCTATTCAATCATTCACAGCAACGTTTATGCCTCCAAAAGGGTATCCAACGATTCAATTCGATATGCATATTTCCGAGGATATAGGGCTCCACAAATTTGACATTTTAAGTCAACGCGGTTTAAGTAAAATCAAAGACGCACTCGATATTATTAAAGTCAACAAACCCGATGACCCCGAAGTTGACATCCACAATATGACACTCTTGAAAGAAGATTCTCGAGTGCGTGAATTATTAAAGGAAGCAAAACCCATTGGCTGTTTTTATGTCGAATCACCAGCCATGCGTATGTTGCTTACAAAACTTCAGGTGGATGACTATCTCGGGCTTGTCGCAGCGAGTTCAGTCATTCGCCCTGGGGTTGCAAAATCGGGAATGATGCAAGAATACATTCTTCGTTACCGAAATCCTGAAAGGCGAAAAGACGCGCATCCTATCTTGCTCGGCTTGATGCCTGAAACGTATGGCGTGATGGTCTACCAAGAAGATGTGATTAAAGTAGCGCATTACTTTGCGGGGCTAACGCTTGGTGAAGCTGATAAAATGCGTCGTGGGATGTCTGGGAAATTCCGATCTCGAGAAGAATTTCAAGCAGTGAAGCGACAGTTCTTTGCCAATTGTGAAAAAAAGGGCCATTCTCTTGAATTGACGACAGAAATTTGGCGACAAACAGAAAGCTTTGCTGGGTATGCTTTTGCAAAAGGACACTCTGCTTCTTATGCTGTTGAAAGTTATCAATGTTTATACCTCAAAGCGTATTACCCACTTGAGTTTATGGTTGCTACAATTAACAACTACGGTGGGTTTTACAGTACGGAACTGTATGTCTTGGAAACCAAATTATTTGGAGGGATTGTTCATCCACCTTGCCTAAACAACAGTGAATTACTTACAACAATAAAGGGGAATGAAATCTACTTAGGCTTTCATTTGTTGCGCGCATTTGAGGTTAAATTGTCACGGGAAATTGCTGCTGAGCGAGCGCAAAATGGAGATTATTCCAACTTCAATGATTTCATTGAGCGCGTCCATATTTCCTTAGAACAAATCACAACATTAATCCGCATTGACGCATTCCGATTTACAGGAAAAGACAAGCGGTCATTGCTTTGGGAGGCTCATTTCAAAATCAGTAAAGTGATAAAAAAAGAGACTCAAGATATTGATTTGTTCCGAGTTCAACCAAAACCCTTTCGCGTTCCAGAATTAGAAAATACGTGGCAAGAAGACGCTTTCGATCAAATAGAACTTTTGGGATTTCCTTTGCACAGTGCTTTCAAACTAATGCTAAGAGAAGAAGATTTTATAGCCATTCCAGCAAACGAATTATTAAACCACAAAGACAAAAAAGTAT
>JABSPC010000579.1 GCA_013215515.1 Crocinitomicaceae bacterium | reverse complement strand
CACTTCCGTATAGCAATTTCCATACAGAGGCTAGAAAAAGGCTGAAAGAAGAAGATATTGTTGCGGTTATTGCAAGCGGAAGACCATTTCAATCCTTTGCAATTGGCCATAAATTAAAAAAGGAATTTGATGTTTTATGGATTCCAGATTATCGAGATGAATGGAATACCCACCAAAACATTGGAGACCAAAATTTCATTGAACGCAAAATCCAGCGTCTAATGCGTAAAAGTGAATTAAAATGGACTTCAAATGCAGACTTCTTTTTAACGGTCTCTGATACTTGGGTAGACTCGATTTCTGCATTCATTAAGAAAGATGGGAAAGCTGTTTACAACGGATACGTTGAATTAAAGGAGCCTAAGAGTAGCGCTGAACCTTCCAAAAAACTAATTATCACATATGCTGGAACACTTTATCCAACTCAGAATCTTAGCTTATTTCTAGGTGCTTGTATTTCCATTTTATCCAAGAAAGAATTGGATTTTGAAGTTCGATTTATAGGTGCCAATGTAATTCCTGAAGAAGAATTAAAAATTAGACAGAGAATCAAAGGGCATGAATCCAATTTCGTTTTTTACGATAGAATGCCAAAGGAAGAGCTTCACCAATTCATGACAGAAACTGACGTGTTATACTTAACTGGATTTGAAAACATAAAAGGCTGGTATCCTGTTAAACTTTTTGAATATTATGCGGAAGGCAAGCCCTTATTGCTATGCCCATCTGACAATGACGTGATGGAATCGTTTATCCGCAAAACAAATATTGGTCATATTGCGAATTCAGAGAAGGAATGTGAAGAGATTATCCTCTCCTTAATCAATCAAAAAATGACCGGACAAAAATTAAAATACGAGAGAAACACAGAGTATGGGCAAACCTTTAATCGAGAATATCAAACCTCCAATCTTGCCAAACTTATTCACGAAAAATTGTAAACGAATAGATTCTAATTAAGTATTGCTAATTTCGCCTCTACATGACAAATCCAACTTCACATTCAACTTGCCTCGTTTGCAAATCAGATAAATTGAATAAAATGACTGGTTATGAATCAGCTCATTTATGTAAATGTGGAAATTGTGGCTTTGTTTTCTGCAAGGAAATCCCCTCATTAAAAGAACTGGAAGATCATTATGACGGCTATGGTAGAAACGATTACTTGTCGCCAATCACAATCAAGCGTTACAATGAGCTATTGGATGAATTTGAAAAATACCGATCAACCAACAAAATTTTAGATGTTGGCTGCGGAATTGGTTACTTTTTGGACGAGGCTAAAAAAAGAGGCTGGGAAGTCTACGGAACAGAATCCACGGATGAGGCCGTTAAGATTTGCTCGGACAAAGGAGTCTCTATTAGCAAAGGGAAGTTGAATCCAAGTAATTACGATCCAGAATCATTTGATATAATTACGTCATTTGAAGTTTTAGAACATATCAATAATCCAATTGAGGAAGTTGGAAATTTCAACTCAATATTGAGAAAAGGAGGCCTTGTTTATTTGACAACACCAAATTTCAACTCACTACTTCGTTATCGCTTAAAAGCGGAGTACAATATTATTTGTTACCCCGAACATTTGAGCTATTTCACACCAAAAACAATCAAGCGATTGTTCAAGTCTAGCGGTTTCAAAAAGAAAAAAATTGAAACAACAGGTTACAGCAAAACGCGATTAAAAACAAGTAAGGGAGAATCGGATCAGGCTTTTATTTCTGAAACATCGGATGATGAACAGATGAGAAATCGAATAGAAAAAAACAAACTTCTCAAATTCCTTAAAGGAACAATTAACTTTGGTTTATCCTTGTTTGGAGTTGGTGATAGCTTAAAAATCAGATTTGAAAAGAATTAAAATAATTGGCATCAATTGACCGCTAATCAACATACAAAATGCATAATCTGCAACGGATCTGAGCTTACGACTTTAGAGAACTACAAAAAGCACAACCTTTGTAAGTGCTCGTCTTGTGGCTTCATCTTTATGAAAGATATTCCGCACGCCGACACATTGAATGAGTATTATTCAAACAATTACGAAAGAACGAGTTACCTCTCTCCTATTACAATTTGCAGATACCACGAAATTCTGGATCAATTTGAACCCTTAAAAAAGACAGGGAACATTCTCGATGTTGGTGCCGGTTATGGATTTTTTCTAGAAATTGCCCGTCAACGTGGATGGAATGTTTATGGAACTGAATTGACGAACGAAGCCGTAAACTACTGCACTGAGAAAGGGCTGACAATGTTCAAAGGTGAATTGCAAAACATTGATTTTGGTGAACTGGAATTCGACGTAGTTCTTTTCATTGAGGTTATCGAACACCTTAACAATCCGGTTGATTACTTGACAAAGACGAATGAAATTCTTCGTCATGGAGGAATGATATATCTGACTACTCCAAATTTCAATTCCTATTTAAGATATCGACTCAAGGAGAACTATAACGTAATTGAATACCCGAATCACTTGGGGTATTTCACCAAAAAAACGCTTAACAAGCTGTTTACCGAAAATGGGTTTAGAACCCTTAATATTCGAACTACAGGATATAGTTTAACCCGCTTGCGCACTAGCAAAGGAAAAAGTGATCAGAAGTTTGTTTCGGAAACATCTGATGATGAAATGGTTCGCTATCGAATTGAAAGAAATAAAACACTGCGATTAGGGAAACGAATGGCGAATGGTCTTTTGAACCTATTTAAAATTGGTGATACACTAAAAGCTTCATTCATAAAAGATTAAATTTGCATTATGTGTGGAATTTCTGGATACATTGACTTCAAAAAACGTACGCCCTTAGAATCATTAGTCGATATGACTAATTCTTTGGAGCATCGCGGTCCAGATGGCGCCGGGTTTGAACATATAGACACACCTGACTATCAAATTGGTCTCGGACACCGTCGACTTTCCATTCTAGAATTAAGTGACCTTGGTAAACAACCAATGGCGCATGATCAATTCTGGATGACATTCAATGGTGAAATCTATAATTACAAAGAAATAAAGACTGAATTGGCCACGCTTGGGCATTCTTTCAAAGGCGACTCTGACTCCGAAATGATTTTACATGCCTACCAACAATGGGGAAGTAATTGTGTGGATCGATTCATCGGAATGTTTGCTATCGTAATTCTGGACACAACAAAAAATGAAGTTTTTTGCGTTAGAGATCGTACTGGTGTAAAGCCCTTGTTCTACTATTGGAAAAAAGATTTGTTCTTATTCGCGTCTGAATTGAAGGCATTTCACAAGCACCCAAATTTCGAAAAGGAAATAAATAGAGATGCGATCAGTGCATTTATGCAATATGGTAACATTCCTACTCCACACTGCATTTTTAATGATTGTGCTAAGGTCAAACCAGGTCATTCGTTAACAATCAATCTTACTTACAAGACGATCGTTCACAATCAATATTGGAACGTTTACGATTACTATAACAAGCCAAAATCAAGTATCTCATACGAAGAAGCAAAAGTTGAAACTAAAGAACTATTGAAATCAGCTTTTAATTATAGAATGGTATCGGATGTTCCCGTTGGCGTATTTTTGAGCGGCGGGTACGATAGCGCATGTGTGACTGCCATCTTACAAGCAGATCGAACGGAAAAAATAAAAACATATACGATTGGAGTTCCAGATATTGGCTTGAATGAAGCTCCTTACGCTAAGGACGTTGCCAAACATTTAGGAACGGATCATACGGAGTTTGAATGTACGGAAAAAGAAGCGATTGAATTGATCGAAGATCTTCCATTCTACTTCGACGAACCATTTGCTGACTCTAGTGCAATTCCAACGACAATTGTTAGCAGACTGGCCCGACAAGAGGTGACCGTTGCGTTAAGCGCGGATGGAGGTGATGAAATTTACGCTGGTTATAACAGATACGATTACTTGGCGCGATACGGTAAAAAACTGAATCGAATTCCAGGGATAGTTCGTCATTCTATGGTTGGTGCGATGAACGTGATTCCATCAGAAAGAATTCCAATTCTCAAAAATAAATACAATTTCCATAATCGATATGAGAAGTTGAAAAATGTATTAAAGAACCCTTCGAACAAGGATATCATGTTGAGTTTAAGTCAGCAATTCACAGATCATCAAATGGAAAAGTTGATGACTGAAAAGAACGGCTCACTTGAAACTTCATACCTCAGCACGGAACTAAACATGGACATAAACTCTCCATTAGCATACATGATGGCCGTTGATTATCAAACGTATTTGGTTGACGACATTATGCAAAAAATGGATCGTGCTGCAATGACGCATGGCCTTGAAGGAAGAGAGCCGTTTTTGGATCATCGAATTATTGAACACGCAGCGCAATTGCCCGACCATTTTAAATACCACGAAGGAGCTAAGAAGAGAATTCTAAGAGACATCGTTCATGAATATATTCCCTTGGAACTCATGGATCGACCGAAAATGGGCTTCGCGATTCCTATTGCAGATTGGATGCTATCAAATTTAAAAGATTTGGTTCATAGCTACGTCAACGAAAAGAACATTCGTGAGCAAGGCTTCTTTGACTGGAAAGAAATAGAAAAACTGATGAACGCCTTTTATGGAGGAAAGAAGGAGTACGACATGAAAATTTGGTATCTGTTAATGTTTCAGATGTGGTATTCGAAGTGGATGTAGGCCGAAGAAGTATTTAAAGTTGAGAAGTACTTAAAGTGAACTTAAATCGAAAATCATTGAAACAGAATTAAATCCAATTTTAGACACTTAATAACTTTAGACACTTAGAAAGAGTACTTAAAGTTGGAAAGTATTTAAAGTGAACT
>JABSPC010000578.1 GCA_013215515.1 Crocinitomicaceae bacterium | reverse complement strand
TCGAAACTTTTGCCTTGAATTCTCTACTAAATTTTCTTCTTGTTTTCTTCATATCATGTTCTAAGTTAATCAATTGATTTATCCTTAGAGACTGGTCTGAAATGAAGGGAGTATTATATTGATTGAATCGAAATTAACAATGAAGTCTTTTATACGTCTGGGCAATACATTCAAGTTATTTCGAATATGGCTGGGTGCGATAGTATTATTACGATTGATTTATCACTCGGCTATACAGGGTTGAATCATTTCGATGAGATTGTCTTGAATGTATTTCCAAATTCAACGACTGGAATCGTTAATATTATTGGTAATAGAATAGATCAAAATACAATTCGCATTAATAACGTGTATGGACGAGAACTAGCACCTCCACTCTATTCTATAGATCAAGGAGTTCGGTATAATTTGTCAGATTTGGCAAGTGGCGTATATTTTATTGTTTTAAATAATGATAACCACACCGTTATTCGAATAATTAGAGATTAGAATTAATCAATCTCTTCAAAGTCTACATCTTCGAAATCATTGTCTTTAGAAGGATCCTGTCTTAGTACGTTCGTCTTTCCGAGACTTTGTTTCTTACGCTTCTTCTCTTGCTCAAAACGTTTCTTTGATTCTTTCTGACGCTTGCTTTCATCGCTGTTGTTTTTATTGTTCAGCCATTGACCAACAATACGCAAAAGAACAAATGCCCCTACAATTAAGAGGAGCATTCGTATTAAACCCGTTACACTTGCTTCAGCAATAACCATTATTTGGACAAGTGCATATTACGTTCAGAATAGATTTTTAAGAAAAATGGATCCTTCAAAGAATCAATGAATTGAATTGCTTCACCCGTTGATTTCATTTCTGGACCGAGCTCTTTCTTTACATCTGAGAATTTTTCATAAGAGAAAACTGGAATCTTAATTGCGTAACCACTTTTCTTTGGTTGGAAAATGAAATCCTTAACTTTATTTTCGCCTAACATTACTTTCACCGCATAATTCACATATGGTTCATCATAAGCCTTAGCAATAAACGGCACTGTTCTAGAAGCTCTTGGGTTTGCTTCAATAACGTAAACAATATCATCCTTGATCGCGAATTGAATATTCATCAATCCAACAGTCTTAAGTTCAACTGCAATTTTTCTTGTGATATCATCAATTTGCTGCATGACGAAATCTCCTAGATTGAATGGAGGAAGTAGCGCGTAAGAATCACCTGAGTGAATACCAGCCGGCTCAATGTGTTGCATTACACCAATGATGTAAACATCTTCTCCATCGCAAATAGCATCTGCCTCCGCCTCTACCGCACCTCCGAGGAAGTGATCCAATAGAATCTGATTACCAGGCATTTCATTCAAAATATCTACAACATGATGTTCTAATTCATCACGGTTGATAACAATCTTCATTTTTTGCCCTCCTAATACATAAGACGGACGAACCAATAACGGGAATCCAAGATCATCAGACAATACTAATGCTTGTTCTGCGCTTTCAACGATTCCGTATTTAGGGAATGGAATGTTATTGTCTTCCAAAACCTTTGAGAATCGACCACGATCTTCAGCTAAATCCAATGCATCGAAGCTCGTTCCAAAAATTTTTATTCCGTAACGCTCTA
>JABSPC010000577.1 GCA_013215515.1 Crocinitomicaceae bacterium | reverse complement strand
ATTGCCAACCTATTTGCATTGTATCCAGCTGAGTTTGTTCGTGAAGCATTTGATACTGTACTTTTAAGTAAAAAAGAAGGGACTCAATCATCAGCTGAAATCCGCTATACCTTATTAAAATATGGAGGATTGATAGTGTCTTTTGCGATACTAAAAGGAGTCTTTATGTTTTTTATGAGGCAAACAGTAATTGTAATGAGTCGAAAGATAGAATTTGACCTCAAAAATGAAATCTATCAGCAATATCAAAAATTAAGCTATACCTTCTTTAAGAAAAACAATACGGGTGATTTGATGAACCGTATTTCTGAAGACGTCACCAAGGTTCGAATGTATTTGGGACCAGGGATTATGTATACCATTAATCTCGCAGTGCTCTTCATCCTCGTTGTCAGCTATATGATTAGTATTAATGGCTGGTTAACAATTGTTGTTTTGGTACCGCTGCCGCTAATGTCACTTATTATATATAAAGTGGCCTCGCGAATAAGTAAAATAAGCACTGTAGTTCAAGAAGAACAATCGTTCATGTCAACATTGGTTCAAGAGACGTTTTCTGGAATCAGGGTAGTAAAGGCGTATGATCGCACTAAGGAGACTGAAGATAAATTCAATAAATCGGCAAATACTTACAAGAAAAAGAACATGAAACTTGTTTTGATTAACGCACTCTTCATGCCAATAATTTTCATTCTGGTCGGGGTAAGTACTGTGTTGTGTATTTATTTAGGTGGAGTAATATACATCCAAGATTCTGAACCGCTAATCCCTCGAATAAATCGCCTTACAATTGGCGACATCACCATGTTTATCTTCTACGTTAACATGTTAACCTGGCCTTTTGCTTCAGTTGGTTGGGTAACTTCATTAACACAACGAGCTGCAGCATCACAGGAGCGAATCAATGAATTCTTAGAGGAAGAACCTGAAATTGTTAACTCTACAGATGAGCCACTTGTATTTGAAAAGGAAATTGAGTTTAGAAATGTTTCATTTACCTATTCTAACTCAGGAATTCATGCAATCAATGATCTAAGCTTCATTGTCAAAAAAGGAGAGTCCCTCGGAATAATTGGCAGAACAGGATGTGGAAAGTCAACAATTATTCAATTACTAACTAGGCAAATCGAACCTCAGAGTGGTGAAATCTTAATTGACGGCAAAAACCTTAACGATTGCAACCTCAACGAGCTAAGAAACAGAACGAGTGTCGTCCCTCAAGATGTATTTTTATTCTCAGACACAATTAAAAACAACATCGCTTTTGGTTTGAATCAAGGCGAGGCCAAAGAAGAAATGTTGATTGATGTTACAAAACAAGCTCATGTCTACCATAATATTGTTGAATTTAAGTCTGGTTTCGAAACGCTACTTGGTGAACGCGGTGTTAATTTAAGTGGTGGACAAAAGCAACGAATAAGTATTGCTCGGGCCTTAATTCGCAAACCAGATATTTTAATCTTAGACGATTGCCTATCCGCTGTAGATACAGAAACAGAAGAAATTATTTTGCGTAATTTCAAGAACATGAATGATGTGACTTCATTGATAGTGAGTCATCGTGTTTCTTCAATTCGGAACGCATCTAGAATCATAAATATATCTAATGGGAGCCTCACTGAAACAGGAACGCATGAACAGTTAATGAAGTCAAATGGAGCTTATGCCGAATTATACCATAAGCAACTAGCAGAGGAGGAATCGGTCTAAATCACTGATTCATTGAAAGATACCCCATTATCAATTCAAATAAAAGGTTTAAGTATCTGTTGTTTCATTGAAAAAAAAATACCATATTTGCCTTAGACAATTCACATTTAAAGACCACTATAATGGAGTACGATAAGAACAATGAAATCTATTCAAAAGTAGTTAGAGCGGGTAAAAGAACCTATTTCTTTGATGTGAAGTCGACGAAAGGAAACGATCTTTATTTGACGTTAACTGAAAGTAAAAAAACGTTTATTGACGGTAGAGAATCGTATCAAAAGCACAAATTATTCTTGTACAAGGAGGACTTTGATAAATTTGAAGATGGTCTAAAAGATGTCTTGAACAAAATTGAAGAGTTAACATCTTCAGGTGAATATGAAATTGCAGAAAAAGCTGAAAAAGAAAGCCTTCCAGAGGTTTCCTTTGAAGATTTATAAAGAAATCCCTCCCTTTCCTTTTATTAACATCGCGTCAATAAAAATTTCGTTGATAACTAGTGATTAGTTTCCGTTCAATTAACACGTATTTACTATATCTTTATAATTCAATTTTTTCAGTAAATGGGTAAAATAATTGCAATTGCGAATCAGAAAGGTGGTGTTGGAAAAACAACTACTGCAATCAACTTAAGCGGATGTTTAGGCGTGTTGGAATACAAAACATTAATCGTCGACGCAGATCCTCAAGCGAATGCGACTTCTGGAGTTGGACTAGACCCGAACAAGACGAAAACCATTTATGACTGTTTAATCAATGATGCTGACCCTTCTGATTTAATTGTAAAAACAGACAATCCAAATTTAGATATTCTTCCTTCTCATATTGATTTGGTTGGAGCCGAGTTGGAGATGATTAATTTGCCAAACCGCGAATATATGCTAAAGCATGCTCTCACAAAAATTAAAGATCAATATGATTTTATTATTATTGACTGCTCCCCTTCTCTAGGATTGATTACCGTTAACTCACTTACTGCTGCGGATTCAGTTATGATTCCAGTTCAATGTGAATACTTTGCCTTAGAGGGCTTGGGTAAACTTTTGAACACGATTAAAATTGTTCAAGGTAGATTAAATCCAGATTTGGAAATCGAGGGAATTCTATTGACTATGTATGATACTCGTTTACGATTAGCGAATCAAGTTGTCGAAGAAGTAAAAATGCATTTCCAGGAAATTGTATTTGATACAGTAATTCATAGAAATACGAAATTGGGAGAAGCACCTAGCTATGGTGAAACGATAATCATGCACGATGCAGCAAGCAAAGGATCTGTGAATTACTTGAATTTTGCAAGAGAGATTCTACAGAGAAATGATTTAACAAAAATTTCGAACGAAGACAAAAAAATAAAAATTAGCGATGAGCTCTAATACGAAGAAAAGATCTGCTTTAGGAAAAGGGTTAAGTGCGCTTCTAGAAAACTCAGAAACTGACATCACGAGTACTACAACTGGACCGGGAATTGTAGGATCAATATCTACTGTGTCGATAACCAGTATTGAAGCGAATCCTTTCAATCCAAGATCAAATTTTGAGAAAAATGCCCTTGAAGAATTAAGTACATCAATTAAAATTCATGGAATAATTCAACCTTTAACGGTTCGAAAACTTGGACGTGACAAGTATCAATTGATATCTGGTGAACGAAGGTTTCGAGCGGCACAATTAGCGAAGTTAACTGAAATACCTGCTTACATTAGAATTGCTAATGATCAAGCTATGCTAGAAATGGCATTGGTTGAGAATATTCAACGAGAAGACTTAAACCCAATTGAAATTGCACTTTCGTATCAACGTCTCATTGATGAAGTTGATCTGACCCAAGATCAATTAAGTCAAAAAGTATCTAAAAGTCGATCTAGTATCACAAACCATTTGAGATTACTCAAATTACCAGCAGACATTCAAGTCGGGGTTAAAGAGAAAAAAATTACAATGGGTCATGCAAGAGCGTTAGTTTCTGCTGGTGATGAAAAAACGCAAGTTGAGCTATTCAACAGAGTTGTAAAGGAAAAACTTTCTGTTCGCGATATTGAGGCAATCTTGCGAGGCGAACAAATTTCAGGAGCTTCCGAAGAACAAGAACAATTGCCAAAAAAGGCTAAACTCGAAATATCGAAAGCTGAATATACGTTCAAGGAACATCTAGGTGATCGCCTCTCAACAAAAGTGGATATTAAAAAGTCACCTAATGGTAACGGAAAGATTGTCGTGAGTTTCAATTCTGACGTCGACTTAAGCCGTATTATTGACTTATTAAATAAATAATGAAAGGATTAGTCCTTCTTCTATTCATTCTATTTACTTCTACCTGTTTTGCCTCTCAAGACGATACTACAGCGGTTGTAAAAGACACAGTGCACTCAGTTAAAAAAGCTGTGATCCTGTCTGCCGTTATCCCAGGAACTGGTCAAATCTATAACCATATCGCTATGCCCAAAGGCAAGAAAAAAGCCTTTTGGAAAGTGCCGTTGATATACGCGGGTCTTGGAGCCTCAACTTACTTTTTGATTTATAATCAAACCGAGCAGAAAAACTACAAAGAAGAATACACACTTCGACAAGATTCAATTGTTAGTCCTAATTATGCTCAATTCACCGATGCTGGAATATTAAATTTATACAATCAACACTTGGACTGGCGCGACTTGTCAATTCTAGCAGTCGCAGCTGTTTACTTCATTCAATTAATTGATGCTGGAGTTGAAGCTCATTTCGTTTCCTTTGATATTTCAGAAGATCTCTCATTAAAATTAGAACCAACGCTTTTGAATTATAGAGCTGCGGGGCTTAAAATGAGCTTTAATTTTCGTTAAATGAATTGCGCAGTAGGGCTAAAAGCTTATTTTTGCCTCAATAGTTAAAGAATGAACATAGTATTAATTGGATACGGTAAGATGGGGAAAGTGATTGAAGAAATTGCTGTTTCTCGTGGGCATAAAATTGTTGCTACCAGTACAAGCCAATCCCCAGTTGAAGAATTGGACTTTAACAAAATAGATATTGCTAT
>JABSPC010000576.1 GCA_013215515.1 Crocinitomicaceae bacterium | reverse complement strand
GGCATAGGATCTTTGATTGCAGCAACTTCAACGCTTTCTAGATAAATCATTTCATCTGTGTCGTAATGACCAGGATCAAGAACTCTATATGGACGTTTCGCTCTAATTTCAATTGTACCGAAACCGGCATCTGTCAGCATTTTAATGTATTCATTCAAAGGCAAAGAACCACTCAAGCATAACGCTCTCAATCGCTCATCATTCTTCAAAGATTCCGGCATCGGATCTTCAGTTACAGGATCTGACAAAATCAATCTACCGTTAGGCTTTAGAACACGGTACATTTCATCAACAGCCTTTTTTAAATCTTCCTTATCGAAAATATTGAACAAACAGTTCTGCGCTGCAACATCAATCGAATTATCGTCAACAGGCAAGTTCAGGGCATCTCCTTTTCGAATATCTACATACTCGGACTTAAACCAAGCGTTCGTTGCTTCAGCCTCTTTTAAATTGGCATTACAAGCGTCTATCATTTCATCAACGACATCAAGCCCAATTACTCCGGCCTTCTTTCTACTGAAATAGGCAAACTGAAACACTTCCATTCCACCACCTACTCCAACATAAAGAACGGTTGGCTCATTGACCAAGTCACGTGGATTAACAGTACTTCCACATCCGTAATTCATCTCCAACATGATACTTGGCATGTTCAATTCTGGCAATGCCCAAATTGGAGTTGTTGTACAACACAATCCAACATCAGGTGTTAATGCCGCCTCTCTATATACGTTTACAGTTGTGTCTAAATACGATTTCATGATCTTCTTAAATTCTTAATTCTGCAATTACTAATTTATAATTCCGTAGTTGCTCCACCACAGCTAGATCCTGCCCCTGCAGTACACCCATAACAGTGCTGATTAATTATAATATTTCTATTCTCTAAATCCTCTAAATTGAAATCAGAAAGATGTTGTCCTTTAACCGCGACTTTCAATTCTAACATTTGATTAAAATCGCAATCGTAGATATATCCATCCCAACCAATGGAAACGGTGTTTCTACACATCACTTCAGCAGCTGCTGACGGATTATAGGCATACACCAACTTTTCCATATACCCTTCATAATTATCGCTAGCAACCAAATACTGTAGGAATCTACTTATCGGTAAGTTGGTAATTGTAAATAAACTATTGAATTCAATATCAAATTGCTCTTTCAATTCTCTTTTATAGTTAATCTCAAGTTTCATTTGATCCCCAGGTAAACTAGCACCAGTAGGATTGAAAACAAGGTTTAATGTAAGTCCAGATCCTGGTATTCCATATCCAACTTCATTTAACATTTTAAGCGCTGTAATACTTTGTCCAAAAACACCCTCACCTCTTTGAGAGTCAGTATTCGACTCTGTATAACATGGCAATGAAGAAACGACTTCAATATTGTGCTTCTTGAAGAATTCAGGCAACGAATGGTACTTCTTATTTGCCACGATAATTGTTAAATTACAACGAACAAGAACCTTCTTTCCAAGGGCAGTCAAATGCTCAACAAACCACCTAAAGTCTGGATTCATTTCAGGAGCACCGCCCGTTAAATCTACTGTACT
>JABSPC010000575.1 GCA_013215515.1 Crocinitomicaceae bacterium | reverse complement strand
TCAATCAAATACTCTGCGATCTAAAAGGGTAACCCTATTCTGGAATTAACATAATTGAGAAGAATCTACTTCTCCACGATGCTATTCAAATACTCTTCGCTATGATCAGTAATGATTTCTGTCCACATAGGTAAATGATCAGACATTTGGAATGTTTTCCATGTGTTGAAATAGTATTCCTCAAGCTCCACATCGTTTTCAGAAAATGCTTTTGCCTTGGCAACAGATACTTTCAATTTGTCAATTTTTTCTTGATCAGGTTCCGATTTCCTTTGCTCTTTAGCCAAATTTCTTTCTCGACTTTTCAATTTCTTCAGTGCCACTGCAACAACTTCCTTCTTAAAATCTTTGAATTGGTTCTGCCGCATTACAGAATCAAAAAAATTAAAAACTCCTGCGCTATCTTTCCCCGTTCCTAATTTGAAAACATTTGATTTAGACCTTACGGCAATCTGGTCGTAAAATTTCGTTTGAAGCATATTGGAAGGAGCTGGATTTTCTCTAATTTGTTCTGGAATTTCAAACCCATTATCCAATAAAGCCTCCATTGTTTTGTGCTCCTGATCAACAATATTGAAATCACCTAGAACGATCAATGTTTCCTTATCGCCATCTGCTTTTTTCTTTAAAAATTTGGCGATAGCATCAATCTCGTTGACTCTCCTTTCAAGCTTACCCCCTGAATTTGCACCATAATAAATATGAACCGTGCATAAACTGAATTTTGACCAACCAGATTGAAAAGACACTAAAAATGGAGTTCTTGCAAATTGAATATCTCCTTTAATACGCCCTCTTGTAGGTAAAACAATCTCACCGGCTACGTTCTCAAAGCTAACTCTGCGTTTGTCATAGATAAACGTCATTCGCTCTCCATTCCCACTAACTCCTGCCGTTGTATCCGTTGTGATAAAGTCCCAATCATCTCCCATTACATACATTAATTTCCTTAATGCTCTTAGATCCTTATTAACTTCCTGAACTGCTATCAGATCGAATCCTGACAAAACCTCGGCCAAGTAGAAATAAGATTCTTTTAGACGCGGTCCATGTTTAAATTTATTAGAATCGAAATCTCTAATATTCCAAGTAGCAAGCAACATGTTCTTGTTCAATGTCTTTTCAGGAACGTGCTTTTTTAAAGCATCCTTTATCTCCAATAAATTTGCCGCTACGAATTGTCTTTTATCAATACTCTTGAACGATTTCTTCAATCTATAATATCTCATAAAAGTCTTTTAATTAAGTGCAAATAGTCAGGTATAAATGTCCGAACAATAATTGAAAATATCAATGCGCACATCTACCTAAATTTAGATTGAATTAATTGCAACATTTGCGCATGATTAATTCTTAAAACCAATTATAGAAACATGATTAGCACTTCACAACAAAGAAATCTATAAGTAGTTATACTCAATTCATCAATAAAATGAAATGATTTCAATAAATTCTAAGCAAAATTCAAATTGGAACTCATATATTAGAATATGATCGAAAAGACACCTCAGAAACCCATCCGAATTGTTGTCGCTGAAGACCATGTTCTGCTTCGCGAAACAATCCGAACTCTGTTAAACAAGGAAGTGAATTTTCAGGTTGTATTTGAAGTTGGAAATGGAGCAGAATTAATTGAAGGATTACGCAAAAAAGAGGTTGATATCGTCCTTCTTGATTTGGAAATGCCAGTACTCAACGGTTCTGAAACTTTGAAAATTATAAGTAAGTCACATCCGCGGGTCAAGACATTGGTCTTGAGCATGTATAATGATCAGACGAGAGTAAAAAAGTGTTTCCAACTTGGGGCAAAAGGATATCTCTCAAAAGCCTGTCAATATAATGAATTGGTTACAGCTTTGAATGCGCTAGATGAAGGCAGAATCTATTTAAACAATTCTTCTGCAAACAGAGCCTATCGCCAATTTAGATCTGGACCAATTGAACAAAAACTAAATGACATTGATGACCCATTGACAGAAAGAGAAAAGCAAATTTTAAATTTAATTTGTCGTGAAAAAACAAGCCAAGAAATTGCCATCGAATTAAATTTAAGTCGCCGCACAATTGAGAATCACACCTTAAATATTCGAAAAAAAACTGGCGCCAATAACAGTATTGGTCTGATGACTTATGCTCTAAAGCGCAACCTATTTTCGCTTTAATCAGCTATTATGGAACGTATTGAGCTAATCATAATGACATTAATATCCAAACCTAACCATTTAAATTACCGATTTTAGCACATCGGTTTGGACATGGTGTGGAAATATCAACAATTAAATTCGTCATGTCATTCTCTCCTTCATCTGTTCCTAACAGAACAAGCTCTTTCTCTCCATTATCATCAATCCCGTAATAAACTCGAATTCCCGTGCACCCTTCCTGTGCGAGAAGATCGTTTAATATTTCCTTCCTATAAAAATGAGCTGTTCTCCCTCCAGGATTAAGAACTCTATATTCTGCGGTCATACCTGACCGCCTTCAGTTCCATTAAATGCCATAGTTTGTGTTTAGTGATTAACTCAATATAAGATCAATTACATCGGAGTACAATTGACAAATGTTCTTATCACTTGCGTCATTTCTTAAAACGAAAGCTTGCGTTCTCGTAAAAAGCTGTTATGTTCAGTGCTTTAGCGATACATCGCTCATCTTGAAAGTAATTTGGGGGGGTACGTACATGTTGTAATGTTTCAGGCATAAATATCCGCCACCTCACGCAACATCACATTAACAAATCTGTGCAATTTCAAGCTTAAAACTATATATAATCGGCTTTTAGCTTTTCTGTTATTGAGATATATTCTTATATTGATAACTATGAAATTAATTCTTACTGTTTTCGCT
>JABSPC010000574.1 GCA_013215515.1 Crocinitomicaceae bacterium | reverse complement strand
TACCAGCTTGTAAAATTCCTTTGTAATATCGAATTGAATCATTTGGTGTTAAAATGGTATCGATGTCGCCACCCCAAGAGAAAATTCGCATTTGGGACGGATACTCAAATGATTTTTCAATCTCGCTTGTTGCAATACCTGTACCTTTCATTATTCTAAATCGTTCAGATTGCTTGCGCCCTGAATTCATTAATGATTCAGCAGTTTCTTCACTAATTTTATTGGTAAACGGAGGCCTTTTTAATTTTTTGTTGTTCTTATCGAATTCTTTCTGCAACCTTTCTGACAAATGTTTTTTCATTGCATCTTCTGCATACGTTTGCATCGAGACATTAATCGTTGTATAAATCTTCAAGCCATCCTTGTAAACATTATAAGCTGATCCATCCTTTTTCGCGTAAATTAAACTTCCATCGGGATTACGTTGCTTGAAAAGGTCGGTCAATTGACCTCTAAGTGATTCTCTGAAATAAGGAGCAATTCCTTGTTTGTGATCAACAATTTGATAATCAGTAACCTGATGCTGTTTTGTAAGCGTATCATACTCAGCTTGAGTCATGAGGTTTTTCAGCGCTTCATTTTTGTTAATTGTATTTCGCTTCCATTGGAAAAGAACCTGATTCCGACGTTGATGTGCTCTAATGCTATCCTTGGATCTTAGAACCTGCATTTGGGCTTCGGTTACATTCCCTACTGAAACCTTATTTGCTTTCGCAGCATTCGCTCGGTAGTCCTTAATTTGATAAGTGTTCGGGTTGTATAATGATGGATTTTTACACATTCCGACTAGCATAGCAGCTTCCGTTTTTGTAAGGTCAATTGGTTTTTTATTGAAGTATACTTTTGCCGCATTTTCAATTCCAACAGCATTATGAAGGAAATCGAACTGATTGAGATACATTGTAATAATCTCTTCCTTCGTATAGCGCTCTTCAAGTCGAATCGCAATTATGTTCTCCTTTATTTTTTCATTCAATCGTTTCCTAAATCCCGTAGGCCCTGCAGGAAGGGGCTTGCCTTCTGCTCGAAGTGTAGCAATTTTTTCTCTTTCTTGAAGAGTAAATAATAGTTTGGCCAGTTGCTGTGAGATTGTTGAGGCTCCTCCTGCGTTCCCCATGTTTGTGATTGCTCTGGCAAGTCCTCTAAAATCAATTCCCGAGTGCTCCATAAATCGTTCATCCTCAGTCGCAATAAGTGCATCGAAAATGAAGGGGGAAATGTCTTTATAGGCAACACTTGTTCTGTTCACGCTCCAGTATCGTCCCAATTCTGTTTTCCCATCATCGGCAAATACCACTGATGCTAAAAGTTCAGGTGGGTTTTCTAACATCTCTACTGAAGGAAGATCACTTTCAGATTGAGAAGAGAAGAGGTAAGTAACAACCATTACAGGTGTCAAGGCTAAGAGCCAACAGACAACAAATAGGATTATCGACGTTTTCTTTGTGAAACGCGTTTTTACCTTTTTCGTTTTAGATTTTCCTTTTTTGCCCTTTCTAAACTTGAGCTTTTCTAATAATTTTTTCATGGACGATCGATAGAGTGTTAAAAATAGGAATTCTCACTGATAATTGGTTGTTATAAACATCAATTTAAGACGTCTTTACGCTGACTGTCGAGTTTAAGAAGAATAAACATCATCATTGAGAATGACATCATTGAAGACCCACCATAACTAAAGAATGGCAGGGGAATCCCTATTACAGGGGCAAATTCGATACTCATCCCAATATTAATTGCGAAATGATAAAATAGAATCATGGCGACGGAGTACGCATAAACGCGGTTAAAAGTGGATCTTTGGCGCTCTGCGATTATAACAATTCTTAACATCATAAAAATGTAAAGTACTACCAAAACAAAGGATCCAACGAATCCCCACTCTTCCGCAAATGGGCAGAAAATAAAATCCGTTTCACTTTCTGGAACATGTGCACTACGAACATTTGCCAATGTGCTATTCTTATATCCCTTCCCAAAAAGGCCGCCTGAACCTACTGATGCGATGGCTCTATTTCTGTTGTAATCTACTCCATCTTTGGCTTGTTCGTTATCTGTAAGCCCAAGAAATAATTCAATCCTTTGTTTTTGATGACCTGCCAGCTTTTGAAAACCATAATCAACTGTTTTTGTGATCCCTGCGGCAAGAACGAATCCCATGACAGCAATTATCGCGGCGCGTTTCGCTTCTCTTTTTGAAAGTGCTAAGCGAAGAGCAACATAAACCAAAACACTGAGTAAGAAGATGAAGAAGAGGACCCCGTAGTATCCCGGGAATTTGGTTCCCGGAAACATGCTGAGTTCTATGGTTTCATTACTGAACAATAGCGTCGTAATGCTCAAAAAGACAACTACAAATAGAATTGGAATAAAGTGACTCCCAACCCAGGTTTGACGAAATTTAATACCGGGAAGTAAGTTGACAACTTTCAGTATAATTGGATCGTAAGAAAGGCCCTCGCGGTACAACACAAATAGAAATGCGGTAAATACTACAAATGTTCCAGCATCTGGCTGTAGAAGAATCATAACCATTGGAATGAGAATGATTCCATTGGCCATTAGCACGGTTTTAATTGTTTGCTGTTTTTGATTGAGATCTCCAATAAATCGTGCAAGAAGAATAGCTGTTGCAATTTTAGCAAATTCACCGGGTTGAATGCCGAGGGAGCCAATCCCTAACCATGAGTGTGCTCCATTTTTAGCAGGCATGAAGAGTACTATAGCGAGTAATCCAATGCTAATGACGAATATTGGAAGAGCAAATTTTCGATAAATATCGGAGTCAATCAGGAATACCAAGATCCCAAGGAATAATGAAACGCCAGCCCACATTGTCTGTTTTCCATATACTTGTGAAAGGTCAAAAATACTTTCGTGTTCAGGAATGTAAGCGGTGGAATAAACAGTTGCAATTCCCATGGCCATAAGAATTAGAACTACGAAAAGCAAAATCCAATCTACACTTCCAGTTAAAGATTTGTTTTTTCTCATTTGAAGTCGGAGAGTTTTGCTTCGAGAATACGTTTCTCTTTCGTTTTGTTTTTGACTTCGCCATTTAAATACTTCTCCATCATCAAACTAGCGATTGGAGCAGCCCATGTTCCACCTCCACTTCCAGCATTTTCAATAAACACCGAGATCGCAATTTTTGGATTGTCCATCGGTGCAAAGCAAATAAATGCGGAATGGTTTTTTTGTTTAACTCCGTGGATGTAGTTCTCTATTGTGCCTGTTTTACCGCAAATTGTGACACCTTTAACTCTCGCACGTCGAGCTGTTCCTCCAGCATCATGAACACACCCACGCATCCCTTCTACAACAGGGTCGAAGTATTTGCGATCAACCATCGTGTAGTTTTTCTTTGTGTATTGTTCTAACGGCCCCTTATCCCCAATGGATTTAACAAAGTGAGGTGTAAAATACCAACCTCTATTCGCCATGATTGATGCGACATTTGCCAATTGAAGTGGGGTTAACTCTACTTCACCTTGACCAATAGATATTGAACGGATGGTTGAAAATTTCCATGCCCTGTGTCCGTGCCATCTATCGTAAAAAGCTACATTTGGAATTCGACCTGACTTTAAGCCTGTAATGTCTGTATCTAGTTTTTTCCCAAGTCCAAAACTGTGCATGTATTGAACCCATCTTTCAAGGCCATATGCAGCATCTTCGAACTGG
>JABSPC010000573.1 GCA_013215515.1 Crocinitomicaceae bacterium | reverse complement strand
TTCAGCAGTACAGATGATCAGAATATGTCAGGATCTGGATTAGCAGGAACAACACTAACTATCGGCATAGAGAATGGAACCAATGAGACAGTAGATTTATCATCCTTAGTGGACGATTTGGATGCCGATCCAACCAATGAAATACAAGCACTATCCATCTCAGGAAATGTAATCTCACTTTCTAGCGGAGGTTCCATAACCGTTCCATCAGCTAATGGTTCAGAGACGAAGATTGATCCAGGTTCTAATACAACTGTATCTGGTTTAGGTACAACGGCTAGTCCTTATACCATTAGTGTCGCGGTTAGTGGTATTACAAGTGCTGAACTCGCTGACGATGCGGTGACAGCAGCGAAGATAAACGCTGATGTAGCAGGTAATGGCTTGATACAGAATATTGGTACTGGAGCACTTGAAGTCGACGTTTCGGGACTAGTAACTTCAGTCAACGGCGAAACTGGTGCAGTTTCTCTGAGAACCGTTGATGGTGAATCGTTAACCAGTGCAGGTGGAGACATAAGTATTGGAGTTGTTGGGGTATCAGGAGACGGAGTCAACAACACCAACCCTGCAAGCCCGGTATTGTCGTTTCCATCTGCAGACCAGGTAGATGATAATGCTTCTACGAATAAGTTTGTAACAGCTGTAGACGTTACCAATCTTTCAAACTTGAGTGGAACGAATACGGGTGATGAAACGCCTGCAACAATCAAAAGTAAATACGAGTCTAATGCAAATACAAATGCATTTACAGATGCTGAGAAAATAAATCTTTCAAATCAAAGTGGAATCAACACAGGCGATCAGAATATTTCTGGTATTGCTACTAATGTATCAGATATTGCTACCAATACAACGGCCATTGCGCTTAACACCGCCAAAACGGGTATTACTGTAGGGCAAGCAAGTGCTATTACGGCTAATACTGTTAAAACTTCAAACGCCATTCATACTGGAGATGTAACAGGTGGTACTGTTTTAACAATAGGTGCTGATGTTGTAGATGATTCACATATCGACTTTGGTGTTGGTAAGGTATCCACAGCAGATTTACCAGAGGAAACAAATTTATACTATACCGAGGCCCGTGTTTCTGCTAATAGCTCAGTATCGGCCAATACTGCCAAAACGGGCATTACAACAGGGCAGGCCAATGAGATCACAGCCAATACAGCAAAGGTTGGTTTAACTTCAGGTCAAGCCACCATAATAGCTAACACCAGCGGAATCAACACAGGCGATCAGGATATTTCAGGATCAGGTTTGTCAGGAACAATCTTAACGATCGGCATAGAGAATGGCAGTAACGAGGTAGTTAACCTTTCTAGTTTAGTAGACGATGCGGATGCTGATGCAACGAATGAATTACAAAGCATAGATCAGGTATTAGAAACGGGTAGCGATGCAAACGATAATAGTTTGGTTAATCTTGGATCTGTTGGTGTTGGTACTGAGACCGTTAATTCTAACGCTAAAATGGAAATTTCATCAACCTCTAAAGGGTTTCTTCCTCCAAGAATGACTGAAGACCAAAGAAATACTATAGCTGCCCCTACAGAGGGCTTAATTGTTTATTGTACAAATTGTGCTGCTTCAGGGGAATTACAATATTTTAATGGAGCATTTTGGTTGAGTTTTTCCGGAGCTCGTGCTTCATCTCCAACAGCAGAAAGCGAAACTATTTCGGCACAGTTTAGTACTACTAACGGAACTGCAAACGGACAGGATGGACAAAGTTTTTTAACAGGTGGTCAAGGAGGGTATTTATCAAGGATAGTTACAAATGGCATTGGTGGTGCCAGCGGGACACAATTAACGAATGGAATTGCTAATTCAACTATAATAATACGAGAGTACGTTAATGATGATGAAACGGGTGCGAGTCACGCTTTGACAGGAAATACTTTAGGTGTATCTGTTGGGACACCCTTAATTTTAGATTATACATACGGAATATATTACCCAAGTACTGAATTTAAATTTGCTGCTGACCTATATCTTAAAGCAAATACTACCTATGTGTTTGAGATTGTTACCGGAAGTGGTGTCGGTGTGTATATTAAAGCTACAGATATGTACACTGATGGTCAAGCTTATGATATAAATGGAGTTAATTTGCATGTGGATAGAGATATCCCATTTTCATTATACTTAGTTCATGATTAATTATTGGCTACTGAGTTGTGCTAAGAAAAGAAAATTCAAATAGAACTTAGGAGTATTTAGGTTAAGTGTAATTAAGCTGTTCTTGCACATCTCAGGAATTACAAGAATTTCGTTTTTATTATCAATTCCCAAGTCAGAAAGCTATGAATATGCTCATTAAAATCTCAGATTAATAATAGAAAATATTGCTTTTACTAACCTGAGTTCGATTCTAAGAAGGATTTCAGAAATAACTCAAAAGTTGAGCTATTAGGCGATTGAATGAAGTCTTGGCGCGCGAAGTCAAGTTCAACCAACGACATAGATCGTCTTTTGAGTATTGGCCAATAGGCTATTCCTCTTGTAAACAGCAATCTTCTTACTGTAAATTTCTTGATATAACCAGTTATATCTTCAAAATCCATAGTCGAATCTCACTATTTACAAGCGGCCTGAAACCTTTTTAGAATTGAACTCAGGTTAGCAATAAAGGTTTAAGACCGTTGCAAAAGCCTAACAAATGAATTATAGACTTATTTATTGGAAATATTGCTCAGTATTGATCTTTCAACCTGTTAATATTTGAGCATAACGCCATTTATTGCGCTATTTTCTTGTTAGATTCCTCAATTAGACGCAAGTATCCCTGGACTTCTATATAAATT
>JABSPC010000572.1 GCA_013215515.1 Crocinitomicaceae bacterium | reverse complement strand
GATTATGGCCCGTTATATGACTAGAAAGTAAATTCGGAAGAGGGGGGAGAGATGTGAAGTAAATTATGTAAATTACATAAAATCTTGAAAATAAGACCGTTAAAAAAATCGAATGGACGTCACACCGGAAATAATAAAATCTTGTAATCGTGACGACCGTAAAACGATAAATCTCATGTATGAGTATTGTTTCACAATGCTTATGCCCGTATGCTTCAGATATAACAAGAATGAAGAGGATGCGCGTGCAGCATACAATAGCGGTTTCCTCAAAATTCTTAAAGGTTTAAAAAAGGTAGATGAAGGGATAAATTTCAATGCTTGGGCCAAACGTATCATGGTTAATTCCTTGATCGATGAATACAGAAAGAATAAGAAATACAACACACAAATAACCAAAAGCGACAACGAGAGAGAGCTTGACTTTCACTCTAAAGGACACGATAACGAAGCTGAAAGTAATTTGGGTTGTGAAAATATTATGATGCTTGTAAAAGAGCTGCCTGGAACTACTGCTAAAGTTTTCAACTTGTATGTAATTGAAGGGTATTCTCATAAGGAGATTGGTAAACTACTTGAAATGTCTGAAGGGACATCGAAGTGGCATTTGTCGACTGCGAGAAAATCACTTAGAGAGAAATTAGAAAGGTTGGAGAATCAAAATCAGCGAATGGTTATATGAAATGGACAGATAAAGATATAGACAAATTGTATTCGGAAGGTTCCGAAGGTCTTTCTTTTGAGTACAAGGAAGGCTATTGGGATGAATTTGACGCCCAACTTTCAGAAGCTGAGAATGCTGATGGAGCTAAAGAACCTTTGTCTGATGCTGAAATTGACAGTGTGTATGCTGCAAGTTCGGCTGGTCTTGCCTTTGATTATAAAAACAATTATTGGGATGAATTCAATGCGTCGCTTCCAGATGGAGCCGTAGCAGATTCTCCTAAGCCAGCGCTTACCGATACTGAAATTGATGCAATGTACGCTGCAAGTGCTGCGGGATTGTCATTTGATTATAAAGGATCTTATTGGAAAGATTTCAATGAGTCGTTCGCTGAAGATGCTGTCTTATCAGGCAATGGAATTGACGAATTGTATCAAGAAAGTGCTGACGATCTTTCTTTTGAATACAAACCATCTTATTGGGGAGAAATCAAAGGAAGAATTCGCCGGCAACGTAGACCAGATTTACTTTGGTTCTTTACTGCATATTCGTTTGTAGGAGTGCTCGGAGTAATGGCATTTATAAATGCTAACTCAGTTTCAGATTCAAATGCATTGACTTCTGATTCAAATAGAGTTGAAACTCCTAAGCAGGATCTTTCAAATTCTCTAGTGAAAATTGAAAATTCAAATACAGGTAACAATTCATCAGCGGTTTCTGCGAATAATGGAGGTGCTAACTCGAATCCATCGGAGAATATCTTGCTGAGTGGCAGTCAAGTAGTAGGTCCAATAAACATAGCGACTACTGCAATACCAGTTGTCTCAGAAGCTCTTTTAATGAATCCTGCATTAAATATAATTGTTACTGAGCCAATTATAGCGCAAGACCTAGCGAGTCAGATCCCACCAATGAATGGGGTAGGAACTGGAGTCGTTCAGATTTTAGAAGATCCAAACTCAACGCGTAATCCATTGGACCCAAGAATTGGAGTTCCTTCTGAAACTTTATCATCGAATGATATTGTAACCACAGAAGAGGCACCAAAGACGAATGAAGAACAAACAAGACTTCCTTATGGTTCACAGGGACCAATTGATATACTGTCAGTGAATTCACCTTTACCATATTCACCATTGGAGTATAAAAGACGAGCGTTTGCATTGGTTTATGTACAAGGAATTGGTGGCTTGTCTCAATCATTGGTAATTCCATCAGATCAAATTTCAAATTCGTTTGGAATTGGAATCGGAACAGAAGTTCATAAAGGTAACTTGACCTTCAATTTTGGAGTGAACGCAATTGTTGAGAACCATGATGTTCCTGGTGCGGTTTGGGTTCGTAGCAACGGAAGAAAAGTACTCAGCTCTGATAAATATCTTGGTCAAAGCCCTTGATGGAAGGACGGACTTGGTAGAAGATTTG
>JABSPC010000571.1 GCA_013215515.1 Crocinitomicaceae bacterium | reverse complement strand
TCCTGAGTTAAATCCAACAGAAGAAGTTCCGTTCCCAAAGCTACCAGAAGCAGAACCTGCACCAGTTAATACTGCATTGGTTACTGTAATATTTGGCCCTGCTAGAATTTCAGCAAGTTGTTGCGCCGTTTGACCACCAGTGGTTATGACTTGAGAAAAGGTCGAGCCACTCGAAAGTAGTATAAACACCCCAATTAAGGAGAGTTTTGATAGTGATTTCATACGTATGTAGTTCTTTAGTTTTAGTCTGAACCGCTCAAATTACGGATAAAATCCCAAGCAATCTAATGTCAAGACCACTAGAGTCAGACAATTATTGAATTAATCACATGGCTCTACTTAATCGATTTAATTATAAATAAAGGTTAGTTTTTTAACAACACTATAGATCCACCCAAAATCGAATTATTCTTTGCCGTCTTCTGACTTTTGCTTAATTGAGAATCGAAGTCCGGCATAAACATTCACTCCATAAACAGGCGCCCAAATTCGCGTTGCATTGAAAGAACTGCTAAATGGATTTTCCGCATCGATTATTGGATTCTGCTGACGGTAATTTGTCAAATTCTCACCTCCAAGGTAAAACTCCCAACGCTTATAAACATGTGTAATTTGTGCATTCAAAATGGGATATACTTGACTCGTATTATCTGTTGTCAAAGTACTATCCGCCAATTGAACTTGAGGAAGTCTAGCTTCTCCAAAAACGGAACAAGTCAGGTCGTATTCCCATCTTTTATTTCTCGATTTAAAGCCAATATTAATGAATCCTCGGTGTTTTGGAATCATGACCTGCTGTTGTAATTCACCACCATATGTAGCCCGAACATCGAGATACTTATAGGCAAATCTTAAATCAATCGTTTTTGACGGTGTGTAGGACAACTCCGCTTGAATGGCATTAGAGAAAGATGTCCCATCGAAATTCCCGAACGTAATTAGCGCTGGATTTGCATCTCTATCAACAATCATTTGATTTTCAAATCGCGTATGGTAATAATCGATTATGATGGACCCTTTCTTTGCAAAAAGCTTGAACTGCTGAGAAAAACTCCCTCCTACATTCCAAGAAATTTCAGGCAAGATGGTATCAGGTGCAACCCACGTTTGCGACGTTGCTAGCAAAGAAACATTATCAATCATGTAGTTTGGAACCCGCCATCCTTTACCTCCAGTAAATCGGACATCGGTATATTCAGTCAGAATGTACTTTATATGCAACCGAGGAGAAGCTTGAAGACCGAAAATGTTATGATAATCGGCTCTAACTCCTGCAACAAGGGAAAGTCGAGAAGTAGTTAAGGTATATTCTCCAAAAACACCAGGAACGATTTCCAATCTATCCGCATTAAGTGAATCCATTTGCTGCTTCATATCAGAATAAACACCACTAAGTCCAAGTTTGTATTTATGGTCTGTTGTTCCAATAATCCCATCAAAGATGGCGTTGATATATCCTCGCTTTTCTTCTCCATTAAATTCACTATTTCCAAATTTAGTTTGGACCGTTTGATATTTAGCATTGTAAACAATCCCAATTGAACGGCCTGGCTTTTTCATGAAAAAGCCAGTTTTGGCAAACACATCAATGTGTCTTGAATCAAGTGTAACATCATAAAAATTACCGCCAGCGTTTCGAATAGCATTCGTTTGACCACCGGTTTTATTATCCCAATAAGCATTGAATCCAAATTGAGCTTCCATACTTTCACCCTCGTACCGATAGCGATTGAATACTGCTAAATTCGTCCCCATCGGAATGTCTCGAAAACCATCGTTGTTAAAATCATTTTCAACTGGACTCGTGGAAGCGTGCGCTAACCAACCTGAAGTCCATTTTTGGTTGAGCCTGAACCCTGAATTGAAATTCAACTCTGTTCTTCCCATTCTATTGCCGTAGACGTTAACAAAAAGCGCTTCCATTTCGTTTGGCTTCTTAATCTCAAGGTTTACCAATCCAGCCATGGATTCATATCCATTCACAACATTTCCAGTTCCTTTTGTGATCTGAATTGATTCGATCCAGGTTCCAGGAATTGAATTCAGCCCAAACGAGCTTTCCAGACCACGCAAGTATGGGATATTCTCCATTTGGATTTGTGTATAAACGCCATCTAGCCCCATCATTTGGATTTTCTTAGCGCCTGAAACTGCATCCGTAATATTCACATCCACTGATGCATTTGTTTCAAAAGATTCGGATAAATTACAACAAGCGGCCTTTCTTAATTCACCCGATGAAATCGTTTCAACGGCCAAGGTTTTCAACCGTGAAATGGAATGCGTGGTTTTTTTGTAAGTCACAATCACATCTGGCAATAATAAATCAGAATAAAGTGTAATTGAAAATGAAATGAATCGGTCCTTTTTAGTGACGATAACCGTGTCTGAGTAATATCCTCTCGCTGAAAAAACGAGGGTGTCTGGAAGTTCTTTTGGAAGAATTAATTCGAATCTCCCCTCTTCGCCTGTAATAGCCCCGCCTTTGGCGTGAAGTAATCGAACTTTAGCTCCATAGAGCGTTTCTTTCTTATCTGTTTCCCCTTTGGAACCGTAGATGATTCCTTTGACTTGTGCAGCCGTGCTTAGGGAGAATAAGCACATTATAATTATGATGCTATTTTTCATTGATCTTGAATTGATTAATTTAATCTAGCGGTACTATTCGTTTAGAACCGCAGGCTAATCAACATTGATCAAATCAACCAATTTTGTTTCTTGAGAATAAGGTCCCTGCCCGATTTGGGAGGAGGCGAATTGTTGTGAACTTCTTCTTTTGAAAGATCCCTTGGAATTTCTTCATAAATCAAAAACAGCTCAGCTGTGAATTCTGGAATAATTACTGCAGAAATATCTACCTCATCAAAGAAATCAAGCTTTAATTGAACGTGACGTAGCTCATCATTGCAACAGTCATCTTCTTCCTCTTCTTCGGTCTCAGTGCAACAATCGTCCGTTTGCAATCCTTCTTTATCGCCGCAATGCTCCTTTTCAGTAAATGTCAATACTGTTGTTTCATTTCCTTGACAAAAATGAGAAACAATACTTACCCCGATTGATCCTACGAATAGGACTAGAATCGAGAACATTATCGTTATTGATTTAAAAAGCTTCACAGGTCAAAAATAGAGGTATTAATCCAAAGAATAAATTCATTTTGCAAGTATTCTTGAAATGTTTGGGTTAATTTTACGTCAAATCAAATAAACGCCATGAAGGTTCCAGTTACAGTATACGCAGAGATGACTCCTAATCCATCAACAATGAAATATGTTGTAAATAAGCACTTGTTAGGAACAGGAGATTCAGCACAATTCAACTCTATGGCGGAAGCGAAAGGTTTTTCACCGTTGGCAGAAGAGCTATTTAACTTGCCTTTTGTTAAAGGAGTTTTCTTTGCTTCTAATTTTGTTACGATTACAAAAACGGACAATCTTTCTTGGGATTTCATCAACATGGAATTGCGTGAATTCATCAAGAATTGGATCGGTGACGGAAAAGATGTATTGATTGCAATGCCTTTACCAAACGCGCCCACAGAAGATGATGCGGCTCCAAAAAAAGTATTTGAACCTTCCGAATATGATGTTGCAATCCAAAACCTTTTGGATGAATACGTTCGACCAGCTGTGGCAAATGATGGCGGACAAATTGACTTTAGAGGATACGAAAACGGAACGGTAACCGTTGTATTAAAAGGATCATGTGCTGGATGCCCTTCTAGTACGCAGACCTTGAAAGGTGGAATTGAAAGTTTATTGAAACAGCACCTTCCTGAAGTTAAAGAAGTAATTGCAGAAAATGGGTAATCTCGACTGCGCTCGATTATAAGAAAAAGCGACAGCTTTTGACGTGGGAATCCGAAAGATGACCAACTAGCGTAGTTTTTGATAGGGAATCCTTAATATGACCAGAGATGGTCGTTTTTTGATGAGGGAATCCATAAGATGGACTAACAAACATCAGCTTTTGACAGGAAATCAAAGATGACCCTACATTAAATTGAGTTTCGCTCTAATTCAAAAAATACAGCATGAAAAAATTAGCCTTTATAGCAGTCTGTTTACTATTCATCTCAACGGGATGTGACAAAGATAAACACCGTATGGAAGTTATTAAAGACTGTACTGGAGTTTACTTACGCGCAAAAAACGGTCAGGACTTTAAGGTCTGCAATGATGACTTGTTAGACAACATCAATGGCGGAACGAAAATCAAGGTGACGTATGATAATCTAGACGAATGCTTCGGAATACTTGAACCACCGACATGCGGCGAAACGCACACCTTCGAAGGTAAAATTGAAATTACAGAGATTTTCTAGGTATCAGTACCAAGAAAACAACGACTCCAGATCTTTCTTCTTGACCCATTTCCCCATACTTGTTACGAGAGTAGATATCAATTCGCCTTTTGTATAAATGTCTTTTTTATACTGAGAATAATCCATTTTCGATACCTCTACCGCTTCCTCTTTAATTTCAGTTGCGAAATATACTACCGACCCATCTTCCGTCGCCAATCCTAAAATAGCGCCGGGAAGGCCATAAAACCCTTCAGGCCCAACAGAAGGGACTATATCAGGAGAAAACCATGCATAGATACGCGTAGAGTCATTCATATTCCAAACCGCCTTTCGGCACATGTGCCCAGCAAATTTTCTTTTACTTTCAGTAATTATCCATGTTCGCTGACTTAACGAATCTTTAAGTAGCATTTCTTGACCCCATGAATTCATTACCATGAAGAATTCTTTCTCCTCGAGATTTTGATATATCTTGTTTCTATGAGTCAACATTTTCATGAACCCAGGCTCATCAGCGACTTCATCTTCTTCGATGTACGAAAAAACAGAAGAATTTTCATTAAAGGATAATTCAAAATTCTCTTTACGTATTTTATTTTCATCCGTGATATAGTCCTTAATTCTCGGATTATCCCCAACGGTCTTTTTCAAATTTGTTCTTCTTTCAAAAATTATTTTTCCAGAAGTCATTTGCGCTATCGAGGCTGTTGTCAACAATGCAATGATTGCGGTTGCTAGTATTCTCTTAAAACATTCCATGTCCGTCTTCTTCTTTAGTTTTTCTATTGTTGAATCTCATTGTCAATTTAAGCAGGAAGTAACGCGAGATAATAGTTGTTCTGTAATCTGTCGTTACGTTTCCATTAATCTCTCTTCTTGCATTGATATTTTGATTGAATATATCATTCCCTTTCAGTGCTAACTCCAAATTGCTCGTCTTCAAGAACTTCTTACTGATCTCCGCATTCAATACAAAGAATTGAGTGTCATAGATTCCGTTTCCACCGTTTTCACCAAGTTGAGAGTTAATTGTTAACCCACCGTCTGAACTTATCGTGAATCCATGAGGCAACCTCCACTTAAATCCTACTCCATAATTCTGAACCGAATATGGTATTGCAATATCTGACAATGAGCTTTTAGCGCTATTAAAGGCATAACTTCCAGCAGTTTCAATTTCAAGTGAATCACCCAGTAAGCTAAATTTCACTTTCATTGATGGCGTAACAGCATAGTTATCGGTAGTATTTTTCAATCCACTCACATAGTTTGAAAACCTAAAGAATGAGGCATTGAATCCAGGCTCCAGTGTTATTTTTCTACTAAACATTGGAAGACCAGCACCGCTATATACAACAGCAGTCATGTTTCCATTTACATTAACCGTTCTAGAAAGCGTTCTACCGAACGAATCGTAATTTGTAGAATCCGCAAATGCTCTATTCGTATAACTGAAGTTACCACCCATCCAAATGTATCGCCCTGTTAATGCTTTCCATGTGTTGAACATTGCATTAAGCCGGTGTACATAATTTGGCAATAACTCAGGATTTCCATATTCTATCCTATTCGGATTTGAATTATTAAGTACTGGTTGAAGGTCATTGATTGAAGGCGTCCGAGAAGACGTTCTATAATTAATCCTCAATCTTTTACTCATTGATGGTCTAAATCGGTATTCCAATTGTGGCAAGAAATTGTTGATGTTTTGGTGAACATCAAGCCCCGTTGTTTTATTCAAGTTTGCAATGGTAATGTTACGTACACGAGCAGTTACCCCGAAGTAATGCTTTTTCGGCTCATAAGAAAATTTAATGCCTGCTCTATTTTGCATCCTCGTATTGTCAAATACATTGGTCAACCCAAGGTTCAATGAATCGTAAACGCCAGAAATTGTACTTAAGTCGAATGCTTGTTTGTTTTGACCGCCATACCCGTATTCGAATAGGTATTGAAACTCCAATTTCATTTTCATACCAATCGGCTCAACATACGTTAATGTACCATAGTGGCTCGTATTATTATTGGTATTTATTTTGTTTTGACGAATTGTATCTCCGGTCATTGTAGCTACAAAACTCGTGTATGAATTCAAATAACCATTTGATTCATTGTCTCTAAGAGACAGGTCATATCTCAACTCGAGCTCACGTTTTTTCTTCATGAATTTTCTATTGACCTTGGCAAATCCTCCGATGGTGTACCCTTTTGAACTTGTTGAATCACTAACGTCCGTGTTCAAATAATTGAGTTCATCTGAATCCATAAAACTTGAAACATCTGTATTGTCAGCTATTCCTTTATCGTATGAGAAAGATGGTTTAATCTGAAATGTTGTTAAAGAATCCAATTGCAGCCGCAGATTGAAATTAATTTTATGAGACTCATTTGCTGTATACCTGCGGATATTATCATCAGTGGAATACGAAGTAGAATCTCCCAAATCGTAATACGATATACTTCCAGACGTTGCGTCAAGCACATCGTTATAATAGGAGTAATTAATTCCAAATTTGGATTTTTTCTTCTTTCCGAATTTATCTGAAAAGTATATTCCGGCTTTCAATGTTCGAGGAACACCGCTTGTATTGTTCTTGGCAGCGCCATCATACCTATTTCCGCCTGAGCTTTCATTTTCTAGGCCGAACTTATTCATATCACCCCAGCCGAAACTAGATCGTGGTGTATTAGAGCCTAGGGCAAAAACTGAAATCTTTCTAGCGCCATCAAATTTATTCAACAACAATTCGCCTTCATAGAATGGGTTGGTTCCATATTCCCCGTTAATGGGGGTTAATCCAAAGTCGGAGGCGCCAGATATTCGACCAAAATATCCTTTCTTAGCACTGTCTTTAAGCTTTAAATCGAGGACTTTGATCTTCTCATCGTCTCCACCAATACCATCCTCGTTTTCCTTTTCGTAAATCTGAACCGTTTCAATTCCGTCTGCTCCTAAGTTCTTGGTTGCAATTGTCGGATCAGACCCGAAAAACTCATCACCATCCACGAGTACTTTACTGATTTCCTCTCCTTGCGAGGTGATTTTACCGTCCTTATCAATTGTAATCCCTGGAAGTTTCTTTAATAGCTCTTCCACTACAGCTCCTTCAGTAACAGCGAAGGAATCCGCAATATAAACAAGCGTATCGCCTTTATAGTAGATCGGGTCTTTATAAGCATAAATGACTACTTCTTCAACTTCTTGCGATTTTGAAGGAAGAATCACTGATGGGATATTGATATCGTTGTTCCCTTCATTTCCGAAAATGTAATACGTTTTCTCGTCAAATTCTGGATGATCAATTATCAGTGAAAAGGTGTCCACTCCAAAATCATTCATTTCGAATTTACCAGAGGCATCGGTACGTGTGAATCCTAATAACTGTGAATCGCTAATTCGGATTGCCATTGCTAAGGCGTTCTTTAAAGGCCTTGTTCCTGTTGAATCATACACCGTACCAGATACATGCATATTTTGACCAAAGCTAAAAGAGCTTGTCATCAAGGCAAGTGCAATTACAATAAGTTTTGTCAACTTCATTTTAGTTAAGTATAGTTTACCAAGTACAAGTATAGCCACTCGACTGCATTAAAATTAAATTTTAATGTTTAATGGCTAAAGGCTGTGACAAATGGAAGCAAGCAAGGTTTAACGAGCTAGTGATTTTTTTTTATTCAATAACTTCAAAAGCGCCTAGAAGTGCTTGGTATTCATAGCCTGCTGGGTCTCTCATCGTTCGGAAATTTATATCTAATTTCATTCCAATATTACTGTCTTGATTATGAAATAGGTATTGAAGGAACGGCGTTCTACTTTGAAGAAGAATAGCAGATTCATAACCTCCTTTTTTATCTTCACCAACCATCAAGTAACGTTCTGGTCCATTTTCAACAAACCCTTTAAAGGTTGTCATAAACTCACCTTGATTTGTAATCGCACGATATGCCCTTTCATCGCTGCACTTGTGGATATTTCCTAATTTAAATGAAGATTGATCAAGGTAATCTTCAAAAGGTGCCGTTCTTTCCTTTGTTAATGTTGGCTCAGAATTTTTATCATAATAAGAAACGCGCTCAACAAAAAAGGCATCTTCACCAACACCCTCTTCAAAAAACTCTTTTGTAGCGTATAACAATTCGTCTTTGTAATAAAAAACACTTGACATTATACTCCCCGTTGAGGCCAAAGTGTATTTCTCAGTCATTCTCAAGATTCGATCATCATTATTAATCTTAAAAGTCACTTCGTACGACGTTCCATTCGAATGAGTATAATAAAGACTATTGCCCTCGTTCAGTGTTGCAGAATCATCAATCTGGGTGATGTATTCTTCAAACTCCTCATTGTCATCTTGATATACTTGAGATGGGGTGTTTTTTTTCTTAATTGGTTCCTTTTCATCCGGCTTATCAGAACAAGCGATTAAGATCGAAAACGAGCAGGCGAATAGGAATATTGATTTGAAATTTATCATATGTTGGCTTTATTCTAGAATGTATTGTACCGTAAAAGTAACAACAAAAATTCTTATGAATTAGTAGGAAGTCGAAAAAGAACGCGTATATTTGCACCGCTGTTAACGATTACCTAGTTAATAGAATATATCGCGGGGTGGAGCAGTTGGTAGCTCGTCGGGCTCATAACCCGAAGGTCATAGGTTCGAGTCCTGTCCCCGCTACAAAGAGAGACTCATCAGTTATTTTTACTGATGGGTCTTTTTCTTTTCTGGCTGAATCCCTTGCTATATCTTTACTTAAAGAAAATATACTATTCACATCTGGGGTTAGATATTGTCTTTTCTTAGCATCAATCACTAATCCAGACGGAAAGGGATCAAGCGCAAAAGTTGTGGTTTTACTAAAATCATGAAAAGAGTTTCTCGATTCTAAAAAGGAAGAAATCAATATTTCTGACACCTCTAAATTGAGATCTGAACGCTTTAATTTTGGCATTAAAAG
>JABSPC010000570.1 GCA_013215515.1 Crocinitomicaceae bacterium | reverse complement strand
TGTCCGTGGTAGCAGCCTTCAAATTTTAACACTTTCTTCTTCCCTGTATATCCTCTTGCCAAGCGCAAAGCTGACATTACAGCTTCGGTTCCAGAGCTCACAAATCTGATTTTGTCGATATATGGGTTTTTCGCTAAGATTAACTCCGCCAATTCATTTTCTAAAACTGTCGGCGCGCCAAAACTAGCTCCATTCTGCAATGCGCTAACTACATTTTCATAAATACCTTGGTGGTTATGGCCTAAAATTAAAGGCCCCCAACTACAGCAAAAATCAATAAACTGATTTCCATCTTCATCCCAAATTGTACAACCATCACCCTTTTTAATAAATAATGGTCCTCCTTCAACAGATTTAAATGCTCTCACTGGAGAGTTTACACCTCCGGGGAAGTACGTTTTTGCTGTTTTAAAGAGTGATTCTGAAGTTGATCTGTTGATTCCGCTCATCGTTTGTTTGTTGTTGATTCAAAAATGTGCGTCAAAGTTAGCAAATTTGATTCTTTGGCTCCAGTGAAAAAATTGTCAAAATGTAGTTGGAATGTATTTTTTCAGTAAGCAGGGCGTGTTAACTTACTTAATATCAAGAGTTAATCGCGGCAGCATTACTTTGGTTCGATAACCTGATTCGAACCTTCTTTTTTAAGTTCGACGTGCGAATAGAATCATTTGTCGCAAAATTGGAGATTATTAAGTTTTCACTGTTGATTAAATCCTGAAATCTCCTGATTTTCATCGATTCAAAACAAATCGTTTTTCTATCTTTGATGACCATTTTAAAGGAAAGTTATGTCATATCAGAACACCTTAGATTTCTCTAAGGGAATGGATGAAAAAGATCCGTTGAAGTCTTTCAGAGACAAGTTTCACTTCCCATCATTTCATGAGAATGAAGTTGTTTACTTTACGGGAAATTCATTGGGATTACAACCTAAAAGTACAGGAGAATATATTCAAAAAGAGTTGGATGCCTGGGCAAAATACGGTGTTGAAGGTCATTTTTTAGCAGAAAAGCCTTGGTTTTCATACCATGAATTTTTAACTGTATAAGCAGCCAAAATTGTGGGTGCTAAGCCAGAAGAAGTTGTTATAACACACTCGCTAACAACCAATTTACACTTGCTTATGGTTTCGTTTTACCGCCCTGAGGGTAAGAGAACGAAAATAATATGTGAAGCAAAAGCCTTCCCGAGTGATGCTTATGCGCTTGAATCTCAGATTAAATTTCATGGTTTGAAAACGGAAACGGATTTAATTGAAATTGAACCAAGAGAAGGTGAGCATTTGATTAATGAAGAAGATGTCTTAAACAAAATAGCTGAGGTAGGCGAGGAGCTTGCTATGATAATGATTGGAGGAGTGAACTACTATACAGGGCAGCTATTTGACATGAAAAAAATTACGGAAGCCGGTCATGCTGTTGGAGCAACCGTTGGATTTGATTTAGCGCATGCCGCAGGTAACATAAACTTAAAGTTGAATGATTGGGGAGTAGATTTCGCCGCTTGGTGTGGTTATAAATATTTGAATTCATCACCTGGTGGGGTTTCAGGGATGTTCGTTCACGAACGCCATGCAAACAGTCCACGGCTTCCTCGTTTTGCAGGATGGTGGGGTTACGATAAAGAAACAAGATTTCAAATGGAGCCTGGATTTAAACCCATGTATGGTGCAGAAGGTTGGCAATTAAGTAATGCGCCAATTCTTGGAATGGCAGCTCACTTGGCTTCGCTTGACTTGTTTGATGAAGCCGGAATGGATCGAATTGGTGAGAAAAGAGATTCTATGACGGCTTTTCTTGAGTTTGTAATTGAAGACATCTCAGAAAAGAACAAAGACCGCTGCACTTTAGAAATAATTACACCAAAAGACCTTAAAAAAAGAGGTGCACAGTTGTCAATTGTTGCGCATGGACAAGGGAGGGCATTGTTCGACGAGTTAACGCGTCAAGGGGTAATAGCAGACTGGCGTGAGCCAAATGTTATCCGTATCGCACCGGCACCTTTATACAACTCATATGAAGATTGTTATCGATTTGGTCAGTGTTTGCAGAATGCTATTCAGTAGAATTCAGTAAATTAGAGGCACGTGGACGAATCATTAATGCAAGAAATTATAAGGGCAAATTACTCAGGTGCTATGAGTCAAATGTCCGCGTATACAGGAATTGCCGCTCAAGCACTCGCGGTAATTATTGGAGGAATTATTTTGTGGAAAGCCAGTGCAGTGTACCACAAAAAGAAGAAAAAGGAGCGATCCAGAAATTCATATTTTGAAACGGTGTACTCCAGAGGTTGGAAGAGAAAAGGGTAGAATAACATATAGGCAGAAGAGATTAACATCTCGGCTGCGCTCGATGTAAAAAAGAAAGAATGGAAGAAAATAAAAGTGCAATCATAGTTGGTGCTGGATTAGTTGGATCACTTTGGGCTGTTTATTTATCTAAAGCGGGTTATAGCGTTACAATTTACGAACGACGATCTGATATCAGAAGAGCTGATATTTCTGCTGGAAAATCAATCAACTTAGCACTTTCTTCTCGCGGTTGGAAGGCACTTGATACTGTTGATGTTGGTGATGAAATTCGAAAAATGGCGATCCCAATGTATGGAAGAACCATGCACGATACAGAAGGCAATCTGACGTATCAACCTTACGGGAAAGATAATCAAGCGATTTATTCGGTTTCTAGAGGTGGAATGAACGCCAAAATGATGGATATCGCAGAAGAACAGGGAAATGTAACAATTCATTACGATCACGAATGTATTGGAGCAGAGACTAAAAAGGGTATTGTTCGACTATTAAATAAAGTAACAGAAGAGAAATTGGAAGCGCAGGCAGATGTTGTATTTGCCGCTGATGGTGCTTTTTCTGCCGTAAGATATAACGCTTTCCAAAAGTTAGATCGATTCAATTTCAGTCAACGATATATAGAAGATGGGTACCGTGAAATTTTACTTCCCGCGGGAGAAAATGGAGCGTATCGAATTGAAAAAAATGCATTGCATATTTGGCCTAGAGGTCGATTTATGTTAATTGCCTTGGCAAACGAAGACGGCTCATTTACGTGTACATTGTTCATGCCTCAAAGTGGACCTCAAGGTTCGTTTGATCAATTAGGTTCTAAAGAAAAAGTTGATGATTTCTTCAAAATAACATTCCCAGATTTCTATGAAATGATGCCAAATATAGGCGAATCATGGGGAGACCATCCGCTTTCATCATTATCAATTATGAGATCATATCCTTGGCATGATGGCAAAACAGCACTAATTGGTGATGCCGCCCATGCAACAGTTCCTTTCTACGGGCAAGGGATGAATGGCGGATTTGAAGACTGCTCAGTTCTTTGGGAATTGATGCAGAAACACAATGAGGATTGGGATAAAGTTTTCGAAGAATACAGCGAAGTGCGTAAGCCAGATGGCGACGCATTGCAAGATCTTTCTCTTGATAATTACTATGTTATGAGAGATGCCGTGTCTGATCCAGATTTCTTATTGCAGAAAAAAATAGAAGCAAAATTCTCAAAACTGTACCCAGAGAAGTGGATGCCGTTATACTCACAAGTTACGTTCAGTGAAATCCGATACAGCGAAGCCTATTCAAACGGGCAACGCCAGGATAAAATTATGAAAGACGTAATGGCTTCGACAGAGAACATTGAGGGAAATTGGGACTCTCAAGAAGTGACGGAACTAATTTTAGAAAAACTATAAATTATGAAATGGACCGTTTTCTTAATCATATTGAGTTTTGGATTAACTGCAACAGCACAGAAAAGTTTAAATCCAAGAAACAGCAAAAAAATGTTCGGAGGAGCACAAAGCTTTAAAGACTACCGGCTTTCTGGGATTCAGTTTCAATTGGGCGGAACGACCATGATGAATCGATTGAACAACCCACAGAATGACGCTGATCTTGCATCGAATGGGTTTCGAGGAGATTACACGATAGACCCAAAAAGTAAAATAGGAGTTTACGCTGAAATCGGAATGTTTCATTTTCCAAAGAAGTTTCCAAAATTGAAAATATCTGATAAAAAGTCAATTGTCTTAATCAGCTATGTTGATTGGGGATTTGGGTTCAAATATTTTAGAGGCGCAGAAAACATTTCAAAGAATTACAATGATATAGGAGGAAATTTCCTCTACAACGAAGAAGAAGATTATAATTTCACAAATGGAAATGTCTACGGTCGGTTTTCGATTCATAAAAACCAATACTTCAAACCGAAAAAAAGGAAGAAAAAATTAAACTTCTTTTTGGATCACTCACTCGGATTCAATATTGATTATAGATTGCTTACTTCTTCTGATGATTACGCTGGAACGCCTAATATAGCTGAGGAACGATATTACAAGCCTTTGCATGTTCAAATGCACTATGGACTTGGATTTGGGTTCAGCCCGAGACGTGGAATGTTCATTATCCCAGGGGTTCGCTTACCAATTTTAGGATACCAATCAACTGTTACAGGTTCTGATGGTAGTGGAAAAGGAGAGACCGCTTTTGGGAAACCTTCGATGCATTGGTTCTCATCAAGACATTGGCCTTTGCTTTTCAACGTGAAATTCATGTTTTCTCTTGTTAAGAAGCCAAAGGGATGCGCAACTGGAATAACGAACGATCAAGACAAAAACACTCAACGAGGACAATAGTCTATGAAAAAGATTTATCATCTGAAAAGTTGCAGTACGAACGTTCGAATTTTAAAGGAAATTGGACCAGGCCCGGAGGTTGAGTTGCAAAACATCAAGGAAGAAAACATCGATCCAGAAACGCTCGATTTCTTAAAGAAAAAAGTAGGTTCTTACGAGGCTCTTTTTTCAAAAAAAGCAATGAAGTTTCGATCTTTGGGATTGAATGAAATGGATTTGACCGAGGCAGATTACCGCAAATACATATTAGAGGAGTACACTTTTTTGAAACGTCCTTTTATGATTAATGGAGACGATGTATTTATTGGTAATTCGAAAGACGTGGTAAAAGCCGCAGTGGAGTCATTCAACATGGGGGCTTACTGCTAACGGCATTCTTAAACAATGTTATTTCCTCAATAGGTTTTTCAAAAACCCTTTCTTTTTCGGGGATTCAATAGACGGAATCAAGCTTTTGTCCAATTCCATGTTTCGGTAATTTCCTTTTTCAGAATTATTAGCAATGAAAAAAGTATCAATGACTTGTCCAATGTTATGTGCATGTTCGATAGGATCGTCATTAAAGACTGCTGGTGCAGTCAATTCATTACCAAGGGAGGACGTTGGAAAGTGTTTTTTGAAAGTCGCTAAAAAGGTTTGATTCCAAGTAGAAGTTAAAACTCTACCATCCTTAATTTTTTGATCATTGATTAAAAAAAAGGTCAAATCCTTAAAGAAAGCGAAGTTTTGCTTGATGAAATTTTTGTCGTCCAAACAAAACTCATACAAACAAGACCGAGAAGCGTAGGCAACAATGTGGTCGTATCTATCACCATGAAAGGCGAATTTCCCCTTTGCTTTATTACTCGCCTCAAAACGTTCGAGGCAATAGTTGTACAATTCCATATCTAATGAATTGCACTCTTCGATAAGCTTTTTTAGTTCTTCTGAGACCTCCGAAACTTTAGGCCGACGAAGTGTCATTCGTTTAATCGCTATATCCTTGTTCCATTCAATTCCAACGGTATCCGTGAAGTATGCCAAAGAGTCTGAGAATTGTTCAAAGATTCCAACGTGAATTGGCAGTTCATCTATCGCTTCAAGAACATCTTCCAAATCATCTTCAGTTGCTGCTACGGTCGAATACATCCGTTTTCCTTTCAAGAAATTGACGACATAATTTTGCGTCTGACGATTTCTGATATACGATTCGAAATCCTTAGGATGTGGTTTTAATAGTTTTGTAAATTCTTTGCGCTCCTTTATGAAGTAATATTCAGAAATGAGACGGTCGACAGGGTGCCTGAGCATCATGAAAAGTATATGAGCTTTGAATTCATCGGCGTTCTTAGGATTAAAAATATCTCCACAATTCGATGATTTATCTGGTAAAATATGGCGATAGTTGAAACCAGGAGTAGTTTGCCAATAGGTTCCTTGCATCGCGGTGTTGATTGTTGTTCCGCCAGTTTTAGGAATATGAATAAAGATAGTTTCAGACATGATTCAAAGATACTAAACTTGTAAACAGCTTAATGATAGGAAGTACTAAATCTATTTAGTCTATTATATAGGTAGAGAAACTATGACTTGTACTATTAAATGTCTAATTTTGTGAAGAATCTAAACTAAAACTATCATTTTATGAAAAACTTTACAATTTACATGAGGGCGATAATCGCAATCATTGGGTTTGGTGCAGCCGCTAATGCACAATGCCCAGGAGGTCAGGCCGCAATTACTGTGGATGTTACTACTGATGCTTGGGGATATGAAGGATACTGGGAAATTACCCCAACTGGAAACGCCTGTGGTGTTGGAACAATTATGGCATTTGGAAATACGGCTGTAGGATGTGCCGGTTCAGGAGTTGCTGCCCCAGCAGATCCAGGAGCTTATGCAAATAATACAACTATTAATGAAAACCTTGGTTGTTTAGTGGTTGGTAATTGCTACGATATTCACTATGTTGATGATTACGGTGATGGAGGTTCAACATTTCAGGTTTTTATAGATGGAATGGCAGCTGATTTTTTCGTAGGAGCTGGAGCAGGAAATATATTTACTTTCTGTGTAACATTAGCTGTGCCAAATGATGCAACGATTGATGGTGCTACAATGTATGCTTATACAATGTCACCTTTAATTCAAGTTTCAACGAATCCTTTAACATTGGAAGCTAGCATTGCTAACGTTGGTACTGCAAATGTAACTCAGGCTACAATTAACGGAACAGTTTGGGATGGATTAACTGCATTAGTAACTGGAACATCTACTCCAATTGCAACATTGACACCAGGGTCGAGTCAAGTTGAAGCACTTACGCCTGGAACATACACTCCATTAGCAAATGCAAATCTTGATATTGAATACATTTCTTCTATTGCTGAAGTGGATGGAGATGTAACAAATGATACATTGTCTTACTCCCTTAATGTTAACGATAGTGTTATGGCACGTGATAATGATGTCGTTCTTGGATTGTTAGGAATTGGTGTAGTTCAAGAAAATGCTCGTTTAGGGCAAGTATTTAGTATTACAACTAATGATGAAATTACTTCTGCTACCGGTCATTTTGGAGACGGTATTGCTGCTAACGTAACCGCTGGAGACAGTACTAAGTTCTTCGTTTACGAGATGGCGGGAGGTGTTCCAACTACTCTTCTTGGTAGTACAATGGGATACATTTTCTCTGCTGCAGATGCAACAAATGGTATTCGTCTTACAATGGGCTTCAATCCTCCAGTTACTGTTACAGCAGGAAATGATTATTTACTGGCTGTAGGAGAATACAACAACAACGTAACTTTGGCTACAAGTACTTATAATGTAGTTTCAAATACAAACTTTGTAAACTGGGCTACAATTCCAGGTGGAACTTGGGCTCCTGCTGAATCTTTCGGAACTGCTTTCGAAGTTCAGTATATCTTAAGAGCGAACCTTGGACCTTACTGTGCGCCAACTGGTTCATTAGTGACTGATGCAGCATGTAATACGTACACATGGGCTCAAAATGGTCAGACATATACTACATCAGGGATGTATTATGACACATTAGTGGGTGGAGCTGGATGTGATTCAATTGTAACTCTTGATTTAACAATTGATCTTCCACAAGCATCAACAGATGTTCAATCATCTTGTTCTGATTATGTATGGCCTGCTGATGGACAAACATATACGACTACAGGATTGTACCCAATTACGTTGACTAGTGCTGCAGGATGTGATTCTATCGTTACTTTGGACCTTACAATCGGTTCATTAGACGCGACTACTTCAACTGCAACATTCACGATCACGGCAAACGCTGCTGGTTTTGCTTATCAATGGATTGATTGTGGAAATGGAAATGCAATTCTTCCAGGTGAAAACGGACAATCATACACGGCTACGGCTAATGGTGATTATGCTGTGATTCTTACTGATGGAGCTTGTGTAGATACTTCTGCATGTGTTACAATTATGGGAATAGGATTGGATGAAAATGTTCTTTCTAATGGAATAGAGATTTCACCTAACCCAACTCAAGGAGATTTCACAATCGTAATTTCTGGAATTGTTGCAGATAATATGTCAGTAGTAATTACTGAAGCAAACGGTAAAGTAATCATGACACAAGAATTAACAAACGTTTCTGAAAATATGGAACTTCCTGTTGATTTGAACGGAATGGAAAATGGAGTTTACTTCGTTACTATTACTGCGAATGATCTTAAATCAGTACAACGAGTTGTTGTGACGAAATAGTCGTTCTAAAATTATACTTTTGAGGGTCTTGGTTCAACCAAGGCCCTTTTTTTATGTCCAAAGTTTTAAAAGCACATATTGCCTTATTTTTAGTGAACGCATTATATGGTGCAAACCATGTCGTTGCTAAAGGTGTAATGCCTGATTATTTAACTCCCAGCGCATTTATATTTCTCAGAGTTTCGGGAGCTGCAGCGCTTTTTT
>JABSPC010000057.1 GCA_013215515.1 Crocinitomicaceae bacterium | reverse complement strand
TCAAATGTTGATGCAATTGGTCTTTCAGCTTTGGATTATCTTCTTTATCAAATAACTGCACTGAATGATTTTGTAAACGATGAGAGCTATACAATCTATGCTTCAGAGTTGATTAACAAAATGGTAAATGAATTATCTAACGTTAGGTCTAGTTGGACGAGCTATAAAGGAACATTTGTAGCTTCTACAGGAACAGAAACAACATCTGCGTTTTCATTACTGATTAATGAGTTTAATAAAGATTATGAACTTTCTAAGAATGCTAAACTTGGAATTCCTTTAGGAAAACAAAGTCTTGGAATTCAATTGCCAGAGTATATTGAAGCGAGGTATAGCGGTTATTCACTTGATTTGCTAAGACAGAGTATGGTTAGCCTTCAAGGATTATATAATGGGGATTACAATGCATCATCGGGTTCAGGAGTTGGTTTTCATGAGTATCTAATTCACTTGGAACGTACTGATTTAGCTAACGATATCAATTCAAAGTTCAATTCGATAATTTCAAAAATTGATTCTTTTCAAAATAGTTTAGAGCTTGAAATGGGATCAAGCGAAGCCGAACTTGATGCACTATATAACTTGATTCATCAACAAGTCGTTAACCTTAAAACGGATATGACCTCAGCATTTGGAGTATTGATTACTTATCAAGATAATGACGGTGATTGATTCTATAACTTCGAGGATTACCTCTCTCAATAAAAATACAAGCATTGCTCCATTAGTTATTTTCAGAATAATTTTTGGGGCTTTGATGCTTTTTGGAATCTCTCGTTTTCTTTATAAAGGTTGGGTTCAGCAATTGTATATTGATCCCCAATATCATTTTGGGTATTACGGTTTTGAATGGGTGAAACCTCTTGAGGGCGAATTAATGTACCTCCCTTTTATTTTAATGATTATTGCCTCAGTATTCATTATTGCAGGATTTCTTTATAGATACAGTGCTTTTGCCTTTTTTATCTGCTTTACTTATGTCGAACTCTTAGATAAATCTAATTATCTGAATCATTATTACTTCGTGAGTTTAATGAGTTTCTTGATGACACTTGTCCCCGCCAATCGATATTTTTCCATTGACACAAAACTTTGGCCTCAGATTAAACGAACTGTAACCCTTCAATGGCATACGGGAATATTGAAGTTTCAATTGGCTGTAGTTTATATTTTTGCGGGAATAGCTAAAATAAATTCGGACTGGTTGCTCGACGCACAACCTTTACGGACTTGGCTTCAAGCACATCATAATATTCCAATTGTGGGCGGTCTTTTTCAAGAGGAATGGATGGCATATGTTTTCAGTTGGTTTGGGTGTGGGTACGATCTTTTAATTGTGTTTTTTCTATTAAGTAACAAGTACAGGAAGTATGCTTATGCTTTCGTTGTTATCTTTCATCTACTCACGTGGTATTTGTTTCCAATTGGTGTGTTCCCTTGGGTAATGATATTCAGTACTTTGATCTTCTTTTCAATTGAATTCCACGAACGAATACTAAATGATTTATTGAAGATGTTTAAACGTCCCTCATTCCGTTTTGATTCAACAGTTTCTATTCGAAAAAGAAAAGTGACTGTTTACTTCGTATCCATTTATGTTGCAATCCAGTTATTAGTTCCCATACGTTTTATGCTTTACCCTAGAGATTTATTCTGGAATGAAGAGGGCTTTCGATTTTCGTGGAGAGTTATGCTAATGCACAAAGAAGGACATGCAACATTTTACCTTGTCGATTCCGAAACAGGAAGAGAATCAGAGATAAACAATTCAAAATTTTTAACTAGAACTCAAGAGGATCAAATGGCAACACAACCAGATATGATTCTACAATATGCTAAGATTTTAGAAGAATATTACAACGGAAGGACATTGCATTATGGAGGTCATATTTTTGAAATAAAAAATCCCGAAATTCACGCCGAAATTTATGTTAGTCTAAATGGAAGACGATCGCAATTGTTCGTTGATAAGAAGCGTGATTTGACATTACTTCCGTACAATTTGGAGCATAGAAACTGGATAGAGCCTTTGAAAGAATGAAGATAATTTCATTAATATTTTCAATAATTTTCACCTGTAATTTATACGGGCAAAGCATACGTGGAACAATAGTCGACATTAATGGAGAATCAATTCCATCTGTCAAATTAAACAATATTTCAAAAGAACTGTTCAAGATAAGTGAGACCGATGGGAGTTTTCAGATTAAAGCAAACTCAGGCGATACAATTAATTTTTACACTTATGGATTTGATTCGACTCAGTTAATTGTTACCGACAAGGATTTGGGTGATACTAAATTTAAGGTTCGACTTCTTACTTCTATTCAGGTAATTAATGAAGCGCATGTTATTAAAAAGAGACTAGCAGAATTTGATGTCGGTTATTTACCTCCAATTACTGGAGTGAGAATTAACACAGGAACCAATTCAGTTATTCTTTTGGGGAAATTAAATGGCTCGAAATCCACGGCGAATCCAAGAGAGATATTTGCGAAAGTTCCTGGTCTGAACATCTGGGAAAGCGATGGGTCTGGAATCCAAATTGGAATTGGAGGAAGAGGATTGAGTCCGAATAGAGCAGCTAACTTTAACACGCGTCAGAATGGGTATGATATTAGCGCAGACGCCTTGGGATATCCTGAAAGCTATTACACGCCACCAATTGAAGCCCTTAAATCCATAGAGATTATCCGAGGTTCTGCATCACTACAATTTGGAACTCAATTCGGTGGATTGTTGAATTTTGTAATTAAAGATGCCCCAGTAAATTCACCTTTTGAAATTACAACTCGAAATACGGCAGGGGCTTATGGGTATTTGGCCTCTTTTAATCGAGTGGCTGGAAGTGTAAAACGATTTTATTATCAAGCCTATTATCAATACAAAAGAGGGAATGGGTATAGGTATAATAGTGAGTTTAGTCAACAGCAATTGTTTGCCCAGATAGGTTATCATATAACTGAAAATGTTAAAGTTCGATTAGAGTATACCCATATGGACTATTTGGCACGTCAAGCTGGAGGATTGACGGATTTACAATTCAATATTGATCCAAAAGTAAGCCTGCGCGAAAGAAATTGGTTTAATGTTGATTGGAATATATTGGCATTGCATTACGATCATGAATTTTCAAATAAGGCGCACTTTAACGTGCGCGCGTTTGGAATGAAATCAGGTAGAAATAATTTAGGTTTCTTAGGCAAAATAACACAAGCTGATCACAATGGAGTTCGTGATATGATTTCCGGAAAGTTTCAAAATGTAGGAGTGGAAGCAAGGTTTCTGAGAAGGTATACCGTTTTTAAAGATACCAGCAAACCGAACCTAAGAGGTGCATTTTTAATTGGCGGTCGCTATTATCAGGGGAATTCAATAGCCGAGCAGGGACTTGCTACTGACGGAAGTGCAGCTGATTTTACTTTTCAAAACAGTTTAGATTTAGAGAACTCATCTTATAGTTTCCCTTCCGAAAATTTAGCTGTTTTCGCGGAGAACATTTTTTTCCTAGGTAAGAAATGGACGTTTAACTTCGGAATGCGTTTAGAGAATATATCCAGCAGTTCGGAAGGTTATTATAAACAGTACGTTATCCATCCTATAAACAATGATACGATAGCGATTTACATCAATAATGATTCTAGAAGCGTTAAGCGAGTGGTTCCTTTATTTGGAGGTGGTGGAGCATTCAAAGTTGGCAAACGCGCTAAAGTCTATGCTAATTTCACACAAAATTACCGAGCAATTAATTTTACCGATATCAGAATTACGAACCCCAACATTATTGTTGACAGTTTAATCAAAGACGAATATGGATCTACTACTGAAATAGGGTTTAGGGGGCTACATAAGGATTATTTAATTTATGATTTAGCAGGGTTTTATATTTTTTACGGTGATAAAATCGGACTGGCACCTAAGGCAGGAACAGCGCAGAAGGAAAGAACTAATATTGGAGATGCACAGAACTACGGTGTGGAGCTATTTACAGAAATAGATTTTGTTAAAATGAAGAATGATTCTTCGAACCATTCTCTTTCACTATTTGTTAATGGCGCATATATCAACGCTAATTACATTCGCTCTAAAGAAGCAAACTTTGTAGATAAAAAGGTTGAATACGTTAGTTCCTTTATTTTTAAGTCAGGTGTTAAGTACCGATATAAAGGGTGGAGTTTCCAGCTTCAAGGCTCGTATAATTCGGAACAATTTTCAGATGCTTCCAATTCGATCATTCCTTCAGGCGATGCAGTAATTGGCTTAATCCCTTCCTATTTCGTTATGGATTTTTCAACTCGATACACGATGAAAAAAAGGTTTCAATTTGAGTTAAGCCTAAATAATCTGACCAATGCCTCTTATTTTACGCGAAGAGCAACAGGCTATCCTGGGCCGGGTATATTACCATCTGATGGGATAGGTGCTTATTTTACACTTCAATATCAGTTTAGAGCTTCTTCAAAGTAGATTTTGAATGAGGTTTGTTTGAGGGATCGATCTATTTATTATTCCTCTAGAAATGCAATAATAGAAAGGAATTATCAAAAAAAAGCGGGACAAATATCGAACCTACAGATCAAGGAGGTTTCAGAAAGAAGTCTAAATATTCAATTATGAATGCCCGATACTGGAAATCTCATTTTTATATGTATCTTTGCAGCCCGAAATAGATATACTTCTGTGTTCTACAGTTAAAAATAAGTAATCTAATTTTGTGAAATTCTTTTTTATTTATTAGAACAATTGTAACAGTGCGATAGTAAGATATTCTGTCTTCTCACTGCTAATAATTGTATCAATAACGATTTATTTATGGATGATCAATCACGCGATAGTAGTCGAATAACGACGGCATTGCTTCTTGCTGCAGGAACAGGCAGCCGCCTTATGCCGCTAACGTCTAATTCGCCGAAATGTCTCACACTTGTGAACGAACAGTCTATTCTTGAAAGGTTGGTAAATAACTTAAAGAAACAAGGATTCAAGCGACTTGTTGTCGTTACTGGATATCAGGAAGATTGTATCAAGGATTTTCTTGCAACCATTTCAGGAAACCTGACAATTGAATTTGTTTATAGTCCATTGTATAAAACAACCAATAATATATATTCACTATGGATGGCTCGTAGCATCATTAATGAACCATTTGTTTTATTTGAAGCTGATCTTATTTTTGACGTAACTCTTCTAGACAAAATGATTTATCCAGATAGAATGGCAACTTCAAACATTCTTCCTTGGATGAATGGAACAACGGTAACAATCGATGCTTCTCGACAAGTTAAAGGCTTCCATAAAAATACAACTCCAATTAAGGATGAAGGTGTAAAATATAAGACAGTGAATATATACAGCTTTTCTCTACAATCATGGAACTCAATTGTAGAAAGACTTAACATTCATATAGAAGCCAATAATGTTAACGGTTATTATGAAACAGTAATTGGCGAATTGGTTGCAGATAACAGTATCTCTCTAAACGCGGTAGATTTTGATAATAAATATTGGTATGAAGTAGATACAGTAGAAGATTTAAAAGAAGCAGAAAAATTATTTGCGACTACTGTTGAGAAGCCCCTACTTTCTACAATTAGCATTGCTAAAAACCTTGAAAAATTGAAGCAATACCCTAAAGGACTTAAATCGAGAGGGGCTCAATTAGCGACAAGCTGAGTTTCTGAACAAATCTCATTACCCAAGAATTAGAAAAGAGGAGATGAGGATTATCATAATTCAGATGAGTGCGACTTAGATAACAAGATAATATGACAGAATTCGAATATAAAACACAGGAGGAGAAATACGATTTTATTTCCAAACAACATGGTGGCTATTATCGTCATGATTTCACAGATCATGCTTATTTGTATAATCTTTACTTCCCACCAAAAAATGTATTCACTCATCTTAAAGAGAATATTGAGGACATTGTACTGAATTATCCAATGGCTCAAAATGCTCTTGCGGAACTTATAGCCAACCTAATCGATCAACCAATAGACAGAATCGTTGTTGGTAATGGTGCAGCTGAAATTATTAAAATCTTATCGGGTCATTTAGCAAAAAAAATAATCGTTCCAGTTCCTTCTTTTAACGAGTATGTAAACGCTGCACCAGATGGGCATGTGGTTGAATTCCCTTTAGAATTCCCCTCGTTTCAATTGGACGTGGATAAGTTTGCGGAAGAAGCCATTAAAACCGGAGCGGATATGGCTGTGGTTGTAACGCCTAATAATCCGACATCTTTACATGTTCCTAAAGCCGATCTTATTCGACTTTCTAAAAAACTAGAAGAGAACAATTGCATGTTGATCGTTGATGAATCGTTTTTGGATTTCACAGCAAACAAGAATGAGGTCAGTTTAGAACAAGAAATTGAGAAGTATCCGAACATGGCAATACTTAAAAGTATGAGTAAAGCCTATGGTATTTGTGGTCTTAGAATTGGGTATTTATTAACAGCTAATTTAGAATTTGTGACTTCTATAAGAAATGAGATTCACATATGGAACATAAATGGGTTTGCCGAAGAGTTTTTACGCATCTTACCTAAGTATCAACAAGAATTTAATGAGAGCTGTAAAATAGTTATTAAGGATAGAGATGTTTTCTATGGTCAGCTTAATGTTATTCCTGGTATGACAGTGTTTAAACCAGATGCCAATTATATCTTTTGCCGATTGCCTGATGATGCACTAAGTGGTCCTGAGGTAACGAAAAGACTTTTTATTGAATACAATATCTACATAAAAGATAGCAAGGGAAAAACACAACCAGAAGCGGATCGCTATATTAGAATTGCCAGTAGGACACCAGAAGAAAATTCTAAATTAATTGATGCCTTACTAGATGTGATGTATAAGAAGAATTAATGAAAAAGAGCAATCCAGATCAAATTAGTATGATTGGTTTTGCCAAAGACCTGCCCAATATCTGCTCTTTGGCAGGATTGCTATGCACCATGTTTGCTATCTATTTTGCTATTGGGGGTGATTTTATCGCTTCAATAATTGCAATTCTTTGGTCCGTTTTATTCGATTGGTTCGATGGGATAATTGCGCGTCGAATGAAAGGCAGAACAAAAGAACAAGGAGCTTTCGGAGGTCAACTGGACTCCATGATAGATGTAGTGAGTTTTGGTGTGTTTCCTGCAATTTTTCTTTTAAGCTATAGCGACTATAATCTTTGGTTTATGCCCGGAGCTTTTATTATTGTTGCTGGCTGTACTATTCGATTAAGTTATTTCAATATCTACGGACTGATTGATCCTAAAACCTACATGGGGTTATCGGTTGATAGTAATGCGATTATATTGGCCTTTGGATTTTTATTTGAAAGCTTTTTTAGTCATTCTACTTTTTCAATACTACTTTATATTTTATTGATGAGTTTGACAGCCTTGAACCTATCTTCAATACCAATTCATAAACTCGCTGGGAAGTGGGTTTATGTTCTTACCGCTTACGTCTTGATTCTCACCGCCATCTTTGCATGGATTTTATGGAGTAGAGTTTAAAACAATATTTATGACAAAAGATAAATCCTTCAATGACTGCATTTCGGATAATGATAACGAATTAGTAATTCATGCAGCAGATAATTTCCCGCAATTTCCACAACGAGATGCTTCAGTAGCCTCTAAATGTGATAGAACTCTTGCTGCCGCGAACTCAAATGACTTGGTAGTCTTGAGAGGTGAATTGGATGTTGATTATTTTAATTGGGTACGTTCACTAGGCCTTGGATCTGATTTTGTCGTAGCATACGAAGCAGATGACTCAAGTCTGACGCTTTCTGAACTAATCATTAATGATCCTCAGCCAATAATTGAAGTAATTCAGAAAACAGGAAGAAAACCAGTATACGTACCGTGGTTTTCAAGCCAAAAAGAAAGTGAAGCAGCAAAGGTATTAGGAGCCGAATTTTTTGGTTCTCCAGAATCCGAAACAATCAAATACAACGACAAGGCATCTTTTAAAGTTATTTGTCAGGAGTTAGATATACCTGTTATTGAAGGTGTTTCATTTGAAATGCAAGCTGAAGAAAACGAAAATTATACGAAGATGAAAACCATCGTCGATGGTTATTTAAAGAGATATAAGACGGTAATTATTCGCGGGACATTGGGTGAGTCGGGCATGTCTTTGTACAAAACCAATGGTGATGATCTTGCTGAAATCTATAGAGAGATTTCTGATTGTAGCGAAAAGGTAGTACTCATTGAACCTTTTTTAAATGTATCATCTTCTCCAAATGATCAGTGGATTATCGGGCGAAACGGAGATATTACTCATTTAGGCATGCGTTCTCAAATCTGTAAAGAGGGAATGATCCATGTAGGAACAATAAGTGAACTTATAATTTCAGATTCAGATTCAAAACATATAATAGAGAGTTCATTGAAAATCGCAAAAAGAATGCGTGAGACTGGCTATGTAGGTGTAATAGGCGTTGATTACATAGTTTCTGATGAAGGTGTCTATCCTGTCGAAAATAATGCAAGGTTTAATGGTTCTTCTTATTCTATTATGATAGTTCAACAAATAGAAAAATTGATCCAGCCAATTCCTGTCTGGAAATTCATTAAAATTAAGACCAGCCCTTGTTCCTTTGCTGAATTAGAGAACAAACTAAAGTCAACTATTTTTGATGGCATTAGAAAGCAATCAATTTTCCCTTACAATTGCGAGCTGTTGCAAAGATCGGGTAATTTTAGTGTTCTTCTTTTAGCCGAAAATATGTCTCAAATTTCAGATTTGGAACAATCGGTCAAAGAATTGGAAACGATTGAAGAGATTGCTATTTAGGAATACGTTTTTTTTGAAAAAAGGCGGGTTCCGATAGTTATCGGAGCGTACCCAGACTAGTTTTTACTTTCTTAAATTAAATTTGGATTGTTTTTAACAAAAAAAGGTACTGTTGTTAATTCCAAGCAATTCTGAAAATAAATTATCTTTAGCTCTTAGAGAAGTATAGTTTCGATTATAACTATCTCGTGTAGTCCTCGATTTGTTCGGGGGCTACCTTTTTCTGATAGTTTGGATCATAGACTTCTTCAGACTTCCATATTGCATAAACGAGTAGGAGTAATCTCCTTTGCAGAGCTACAGCCCCTACCATTTTGGTTTGATGATTATTTCTTTGGTTTATCCTTGTGTATACCTGTTTGTGGTGTTCGTCGTACCGTGAAGCCGCGAGTGCTGGAAAGTGCAGCGCTCTTCTGATATGTCGATTTCCCTTCTTTGATATTCGGGTCTTTCCTGATACTGAAGTGCCTGATTGCCTTTCAACCACATCATATCCTACATAACTGACAAGCTGTTTTCTATTCTTTATCTGTGTAAACCCTCTTGTCTCAGCAACAATAACAGCTGCTGACATTGCACCAATTCCCTTGATGGTCTGTATTTTGCCCATTTTTTTTTCAAGCCATTCATGCTTACTAATTAGATTTTGTATTTCCTTTTCAACCTTTCCGATTTGCTTTTCAATCGAAGTGATCACTTGTTTATTTGTCTTCAAAACAAAATGTGATGCCCCGTGGCTAAACTCTTTACTGTGAAGCATGTTTTTAAGTGAGACCTTCTGGCATTGCAGTTGTTCATGGAGTCGAGTTAACTGTCGAAGTTCATGAAATATAGGCGAAGCAGGTTCCCAAAGCTCAAATCTTCGTTCCGCACCGATTTGAGCTATTGCTCGGGCATCTACAAAATCGTTCTTAGTCTTTACATTTAGACTCTTGATGTAGTGCTTCACCTTATTGGGAAGAATAACAACTACGGGTTGTTTGTTTTTGTGGAGATAATTAGCCAGATGCTCATAATAAACTCCCGTTGCTTCCATATGAAAGCAAATAGGGACTCCTTTTTGATGATTGTTCTTCATCCATTTGAGTAATTGGTTGAACCCC
>JABSPC010000569.1 GCA_013215515.1 Crocinitomicaceae bacterium | reverse complement strand
TCCTGAGTTAAATCCAACAGAAGAAGTTCCGTTCCCAAAGCTACCAGAAGCAGAACCTGCACCAGTTAATACTGCATTGGTTACTGTAATATTTGGCCCTGCTAGAATTTCAGCAAGTTGTTGCGCCGTTTGACCACCAGTTGTGGTAACTTGAGAAAAGGTCGAGCCACTCGAAAGTAGTATAAACACCCCAATTAAGGAGAGTTTTGATAGTGATTTCATACGTATGTAGTTCTTTAGTTTTAGTCTGAACCGCTCAAATTACGGATAAAATCGCAAGCAATCTAATGACAAAGTAATTAGAATCAGGTCACTATTGCAATCACAACACAATGAACAGAAACACCATGTCATCGCAAAAAAAACGTCTTGCCTTGGCTAAACCAAGACGAGATGTTCGTATAATAAATCTATTATTCTATTGTCTACTCACGACAACTCTTTGAACTTTCGTGGTGTCCTTAGATTGAAGAGTTACAAAGTACATTCCCGTTGCCATTGAAGTAGCATCAATTACTAATTCATTCGCTCCAGAAACACCCACAACTCTAATCAACTTACCAACAGCATCCGTTATAACAACTTCTCCTTTTTGTCCTAGCGGCATTTCGTAGTTCACTGTGAAATGATGCGTTGCTGGGTTTGGAAGAACGCTAATTGAAATATTCATTGACTCCAATTCTTCAAGAGCGGCTGTACTTAACACATCAAATACTAGTATCGTATCACAACCCTCAGCTGAGGTAATTGTCAACGTGTATTGTCCTGGAAGTAATGATGAAACATCTTGGGATGTTGCTGCAGTATTCCATAGGTAATCGTAATTGACGCCTGGTACTGAGACATTAATAGATCCATCCGTACACGTTGCACAAGTTGCGTGAGTTACAACTCCGGACGCATTAAACACTGGAATAATATCATTCACTACATACGTTAATGTTGTGTCACATCCTTGAGCTGTGGTTGCGGTTAACACATATATACCTGCACCGATCCCTGAAATATCTTCCGTAGTTTGACCAGAGTCCCATGAATAAGTATATGTCGTTCCTGAGCTTAAGGTAACATCAATTGATCCATTTAATTGTCCACAGTCCTCATCGGTAATAACTCCTGAGCCATCGAAGACAGTAACAACGTTTTCAATTACGTACGAAGCTGTGATAACACAACCGTCACCAGTATCTGTAACATCAATATCATATATTCCAGCTGTCAATCCAGAAATATCTTCTGTAGTTTCAGTGTTACTCCAAGCGTATGTAAACGTTCCTGAACCTCCTATTATCGTAAGGTCAATTGATCCTAATCCTTGTAGACAAGTATCACTAACAAGCGTTTCCGAGATAATAACTCCATTTGAAATATTCCCAACATTGTAGAGCAAAGTGTCCTCACAACCACCAACAGCTGGATCAGTAACTATGCAATAATAAGGTCCAGTTATCAATCCTGTTACATCTTGAGATGTCGCTCCAGTTGACCATAAATAAGTTAAACCTGTTCCGAAAACAATCTCTTGATTAATAAATCCAATTCCACTTCCACAGAAATCATCTGATTGAGTAGACGACATGTTAAATGTAGACTCGTCAACAACAGTCACAGAGTAATCAATAGTACATGGCGTTCCACCATTTGATGTAGCGGTAACCGTATATGTCCCTGCATCAAGACCTGAGAGATCTTCCGTTGTTGCTCCATTTGACCATAGATAAGTCATTGCCGTACCACCCGTAACCGTAAGATCAATTGATCCATTTGACTGACTACAAGCTTCATTTACAACTACATTAGATAAAGTAAATGTTCCTCCTGATCCAACGACAACACTCTGCTCAACATAACACCCTTGGTTATCGGTAGCTGAAATGATATAAGTCCCAGCAGCTAAATTCCAAGCGTGTGATTGCGTTAAAATAACACCGTCGATGTAATAATCATCAGCTGTTCCTCCTGAACCAAAGTTGACATCTCCATCTCCTTGTCCACAAGTTTCATCTACAATTACAAAATCAACCAACTGAAGACCCGAACTTCCTTCAGGTACAGTGTAAGTAATTGTCGTTTGACAGTTCAATGCGTCATAAATCGTTACTTCATAATCACCACCATCCAAATTGGTTAAATCTTCAGTTGTTGGACCATTGACCCAATCGAATGTATATGGTCCTTGACCACCCGTTACGGTTAAATCAATCGCTCCATCAAGGTTTGTACAATACTCTTCTGTTATCGCTGCAGTTACAGTGAATGTTGCATTGTTAATCACAACATATGATTCAGTTAATTCACAATTTGCACCATCCGTAATTACTACCGTATATGTTCCTGCCGACAATCCAGTTAAGTCTTGTGTATTACCTCCGTTACTCCAAGCATAATTAAATGGTCCTGTTCCAGTAACTTCAATGTCAATTCCACCCAATCCATCTTGACAATTTTCATCTACGATAGTTGCATAGGAAATTCCAAATACTCCTGTTTGATTTACAATTGTTGAAGAAAGTGAGACTGAACAATTTGCATCATCCGTTACAATCAACGTGTATGTTCCAGCTGAAACATTTACAATGTCTTCAGTAACTTGACCTGAATCCCAAGAGTAAGTCAATGCTGTGCCACCAGTTACAGTAACATCAATTCCTCCATCGGACAACCCACAGCTTTCATCTGTAGTCACCTCAGACAATGTGAAGTTTGCAGCATTCCCAACTACGATTGTCTCTTCAACATAACAACCTTGATTATCTGTTGCCGAAATCACATATGAGCCAGCACCTAGATTATAAGCATGTGACGTTGGCAATAACACACCGTCCAGATAATAATCATCTGCTGTTCCATTTGAATTAAAGTTGATATCACCTATTCCTTGTCCACAATAATCGTCTACAGTTACGAAGTTGTCAAGCTCAAGACCAGAGCTACCAAGTGTAACGGTAATGGACACATCTGTTTGACAATTCAATGCGTCTATAATTGTTACATCGTAAACACCAGCCGTTAAATTGGTGATGTCTTCCGTTGTTTCGGCATTACTCCAAGCAAATGTAAACGGTCCAGCACCTCCAGTTATAGTTAAATCTATTTCACCATCTACTAATGAACAGAATTCTTCTGTTACGTCGACATCAACATTATAAGTCGTTGTATTCGTTAGGGTGAATATTTCTGTTAATAGACAGCTTGCGCCATCTGAGATTACTACAGTGTAAGTTCCTGCCACTAATCCTGTGATATCTTGTGTTGTTGGACCACTATCCCAAGTATATGTGAAAGGTCCTGTTCCTACAACTTCAATATCTATAGCCCCGTTTGATTGACCACAGTTCTCATCTGCAATAATTGAAGAAGAGATTCCAAATACTCCTGTTTGATTTAATACCGTAGATGATATTGTTACTGAACAATTCGTATTGTCTGTAACAACCACAGTATATGTTCCAGCAGGAACTCCTGAAAGATCTTCAGTTGTCGCTCCGTTTGACCATAGGTATGTTAAACCTACTCCACCAGTAACAGTAATATCAATTCCTCCATCTGACTGACCACAAATTTCATCAACAGACACTTCTGCTAATGTGAAGTTTCCTGTTGATTGAATAACGATAACGCTATCTACATAACAACCTGAGTTGTCTGTAATTGCTGCCAAATAAGTTCCAGCAGATAAGTTGGTCGCTTGCCAAGTTCCAAGGTTCACTCCATCTAAGTAATAATCATTTGCAGTTCCACCAGTGAAGAATACAACTTCTCCATCTTGATTTCCACAGTTCTCATCCGTAAGGTTCAATGCCGTAAATCCTAGATTCGATCCTTGCGTCCCTCCTACTATTATCATTTCCGATATTTGACAGTTTGCAGCATCTGTAACAGTTACCGCATAATTTCCAGGTGCTAAATCGATAACATCTTGAGTCGTTTCACCATTATCCCAAGAGTATGTGAATGGTCCGATTCCGCCACTTACGCTTAAATCAATTTGTCCATCGTCAGCAGAACAGAAGATGTCTGTAACAATTCCGCTTGCTGTCATGTTTGTGTTATTCGTATTGTTAACAGTAAAGTATTCTGTCAACTCACATCCGTTTCCATCTGTAATTACAACTGAAATTGGCCCAGCTGATAAACTAATTGCATCTTGAGTTGTTTGTCCATCACTCCATAAGTAAGTGATCGGTGCTACTCCGTTTACATCAATGTCAATGAACCCTTGTGCATTTCCACAGTTTTCATCTTGAACATAAGTAAATGTCGTTACTAACGTTCCCGTTTGATTCACAACTGTTGCAGTTGCAGTAACTGAACAACTTGCCGTCGAAACAGTAATTGTATAGGTTCCAGCTGAAAGCCCTGTGATATCTTCTGTTACTTGACCTGAGTCCCAT
>JABSPC010000568.1 GCA_013215515.1 Crocinitomicaceae bacterium | reverse complement strand
TCTTCGGAGCAAACGGAGATGACATTACCTACCAAATTCAAATTGATGAAGCAACTGGAGAAATCTATGTTGTTTATGAAGACACTGAATTCGCAGCAGGTATTTTTAATAATGACGGTGCATCTGCGACTATTGGACTTAACGGACCTTCACAGGACATTACTGTTTCATATAACAATGCAACATACTTGCAGAACAATAGTTGTGTACACTATTTCTACACTGACTGTCCTGCTCCAACTAACTATACTGTGACTTATACTACTTCTGATGAAGGAGCAATTACTTGGGGAGCTGGTTTGGCTGGCGAAACGAACTGGACTGTTGAATACGGACCTGCTGGTTTCACACTGGGAACTGGAATAACTGTTCAAACTGGAACATCTGCATTGATTATGCCATCGTTGAATGATCTTACAACGTACGATGTTTACATTTACGCTGATTGTAGCCCAGTTCTTCAAAGTACTGGTATTACTGGTCAATTCACAACATTACCGAATTGTGCTAACCCAAGTGCGATCACTACAACTACAGCAATTGATTCATTAATGTCAGGGTGGTCTTGGACTGAAAACGTTGGATTCCCTTCAACAGGATTCGGAATCCAATACGGATGGTCTGGATTTACTCCAGGTAACGGAACTACTGTATGGGTTGATAACAACTACACGGACACTACAGCAGATGTATCCTTAATGGCTGGTGGTGTTTACCAAATGTATGTACAAGCTGTATGTGCTACTGACTCTTCAGCATGGACTGGACCTATCCAATTCATTATGCCTTTAACAAACGATTCTACTTGTTTGGATGAAGATTTAATGGTTGATGGAACTATGTATACATTCAACAACGGGGGTGCGACTACTGCTGTTAACGAACTTACAATTGTTCCACCTGCAACAGGATATCAAACGCAAACTGGTTGGGGTAACTCTAACTTAAATAGCTCTGTTTGGTACACTTTCACTGCCCCAGCTTCTGGAAACGTAAGAGTTAACTGTGCTGGAATTAACTTTGATGGTCAAGTTGCTGCATACGAAGTAACTGACTGTGCTGATTTCGCAACTTATACTTTAATTGGTGCGAACGATGATGGACCTAACAATGTTAACCCACCATTAATGAACCTTTGTGGATTAACTCCGGGGAACCAGTACTACATAATGTATGATTCTTGGAGTACTACTGCAACTGGTAGCTACAACATGACTTTAACTGAAGTTGTTGTTAACGCGGGAACTGATAATGGCTTAGCTGATATCTGTCTTGGTGATACTGCAAACTTGTTCTTAAACATTACAGGTTACGATGCAGGTGGTGTTTGGTACGAAACTATCCCAACTGCTAACTTCATGGATTCTTTATTCGTGTCTGCTGGTTTAGCTTCACAAGAGTTCACGTTTGATTACGTTGTAACTGATGGATGTGCTATCGATTCTGTTTCAGCCTCTGTTGAGATTTATGCACCTTCTTCTGCGGGTAATGACGGAACTATCCTTGTATGTATGAACCAACCTCTTGATTTATTAGATGGTTTAAGTGGAAACGTTGATTTAGGTGGTGACTGGTACGATCCAGGAAACAACATTATCGGATCTTCCGCGATTACTGCAAGTGCAATTCCTGGTCAATTCAACTACGATTACATTACTGGAAACGGGGTTTGTCCTGATGATACAGCAAATGTTATTGTTGATGTTGACTTCAACTGTGATTACACGAACGTACAAGAATTGTATTTCAACGCTATGGATATTCACCCTAACCCAACAACTGGAATGGTTTACATTTCAAATGATGGGTCAACTGAAGTATTCAACATGGAATTGACAGATCTTAACGGAAAAGTGATTACTACTCAATCTGCAGCAATTAACGGAGCTGAAACAACTGAAGTTAGTCTTGAAACACTTGAAACAGGTATCTACTTGATTCGAGTTTACAATGACAACGCTGCAAAGACTTTCAGAATAGTTAAACAGTAAAAGAAAACGAAGCTTTTGACAGGAGACAGTATGTAACCTTCAAAGCTTTCTAAATATCTTAAAGCCCTTTCATTTATTTGAAAGGGCTTTTTTATGCTTGATATTTTCTAACTTTACGTATCAAGATTAAAACAAGAAAATTATGTTAGCTCCTTTTAACCTTCAAAAATGGATAGACGCCAATCGCAAACTTCTTAAACCACCTGTTAGTAACAAGAACCTTTACGTTCAAGCCGGTGATTTTATTGTTATGATTGTCGGGGGGCCCAACGCCCGCAAAGACTACCACTACAATGAAAGTGAAGAGTTATTCTATCAATTAGAAGGAAACATAACGGTTACGGTTCAAGAAAACAACCAACCCAAGGAAATTATAATACGGGAGGGAGACATCTTTTTACTTCCTTCAAATATTCCTCACAATCCGGTTCGTGGTGCAAACACAGTTGGGCTCGTTATTGAACGTGTACGTAAAGGGACAGATTTAACAGATGGTCTTATGTGGTTCTGTGATGAATGCAATCATAAACTGCACGAATACCGATTCCCTTTGGAAGATATCGAACATGATTTCATATCGCGATTTAGATCTTTCTATGCATCTGAAGAGTTAAGAACATGTGACAACTGCTCACATGTAATGGAAGTTGACGAACGTTTTATATAGGCCAATGATACGAAAGTACAATAAAGAAGATTTAGAATCAATAATGGACGTTTGAAAACAAGCCTCCACACTTGCGCACCCCTTCCTGAAAACTACATTTCTAGAAATCGTTGAGACGGCCATGAGAGACCTTTACATTCGTGGATCTGAAACATGGGTATACGAAGAAAATGGGGTCAAGTTAATTTTTAGGGGGACTAAGCAAAAAGAGTGGCAATTCTAAACAGGAAGAAAGTGGTGTCTTTCACTCCTCTAGAGTTAGCTCTAAACAACTTAATTTTAGAATTGAACGATTCAGCAAATGCGTTTGTGTT
>JABSPC010000567.1 GCA_013215515.1 Crocinitomicaceae bacterium | reverse complement strand
TAACTGAAAACAATCAGATTCTTGTAGAAGAGTTTGTGGTTCATAAGTAGAAAAAGCGTAAGCTTTTGATGGGAAGCAATAGCTGACCTTCATAGACATGAAAAGAGCCTTTTGATTCGTCAAAAGGCTCTTTTTTGTTTCAGATTATGATTCTATGTTGATCAACTTATTTTTTGATTGTCCAAATTGGTTCAGGTGCGCTTACATATTCGAGTTGATAATTAGAGCCTTTTATTGATGATAAAGCACCAACACAATATGGATTGGTAATTATTGATTCTGCGGGATGTAAAAATACATCGGCATATATTTTAATTTCCGTTTGAATACAAATGTCAGGCGTTTCATTATAAACCTTGGGCACTTCAATTGGAGTTGACTGAAATTCAAAATCTTTAGTCTCAATATTTTTGTCAATAGAAAACAATTCTAATTTCCCACTTGTAGGCTTGTTTGAAATACGTTTTTCATCATCCAATACTGCAGCAGTAAGAAGCTCTGCGAAAAGCACGTGTTCATAGTACAATGTTATTTTCCCAGGAATTAATATTCCATTCTCACTGATTTGATCAGCAAGGCTTTTGGTAATTGAAACTTGTGGTTCTTTCGTAAGCGCTTTGTCCATGGTTTCTGTGATTAAAACGTCAATCGGTTTCCCATGCATATACTTTGTTGCATCGCGAGCTAGAAAGCCTTGGAAGAAGTCTAAGTAGCCCAATTTGGCAGCTATCTTTTCTGCATTATCTATAGACTCTTGGTGAATGTCCAGAAGGGTTATGTTCAATTCTTTCGAAGAAAAAAATGGAAGTAGTGGAATTATTAATGTAGCCAATGGTCCACTTCCGGCGTATACAATCTCAACACGATTTCCATTAGCGTTTTTCTTTGCATCATTTAATGCTATATAAATCCCCTTTAAGAATCTGGCCGTTCGAATTGAATCATGTAAACAATCGATAGCCTCTTTTGGTGAAAGTGCATTACCCCCATGAATATTTGTCTCTAGCAGGGATGCATTTTCGAGAGCCGCCTCCTCAATTATTTGCGAATAAATTTTTCCGAGATCATTAATGGAATGCAATTCCTGAAAGATTGTTTCAGAATTTAAAAGGTTCGTTATAACAGGTTTGAAGTTTGCTTCCATGAAACGAATATATTCTAAAGATTTATTTTAATTGAATCTTAAGTCAACTGTTTTTAGTCAAGGAACAATAAATCTATGGAATAAGACAATTGACTTGAATTGATTTGTACTGAAATGATTAACTTTAAACCAACGGATATAATTATTATTTCGTTCAACTAAAAAAGTTGATATACGATTTTGGCTTTTGCTTACTAACCGCAACAACATGAAATATTACTACTCATTACTCACATTTTTAATTGTTTCTACATTCTCATTTTCACAAACTGTTAACCTGAATCCGGTAGAAGATAATTCAATTTATTCTGATGCCACAAGTAACTCTAGTGGATTAGGGAAATTGTATGCAGGTGAAACGTGCGCCGCTGGAATTAGAAGGGCTCTTTTAAAATTTGATCTATCAACTATTCCTGCAGGAGCGACAATTACTTCGGTCACCTTGGATGTTAATGTTGACAATGTGAGCACAGGTGCGGGTAATGATACATACAACATTCATCCATTAACCTTAGCCTTTGGAGAGGGCACATCAAACGGAGGTGGAACAGGTGCAGCAGCAGTAGCTCCAGATGCAACTTGGAATGATGCAATGTTTGGAACTTCAACATGGACAACACCTGGTGGTGATTTTTTAAGTTCAGTTTCTACTGTGGTAATGAATATTTCATTGGGTGCAAAAACTTTTCCAACGTCAGGTACTTTTGAAACTTTGGTTCAAACTTGGTTAGACAATCCTGCTTCAAATTTCGGGATTATGATGATTGGTAATGAAACTACGACATGCACGGCAAGAAGATTTGGGAGTAAGGATCAAGGAACAGTTCCTGTATTAAATGTAACATATACAGCACCTCCATGTACTACAGCACCAACTGCAGTCTGCCAAAATGTAACAGCATATTTAGACGGAGGAGGAAATACAACAATTCTTGCATCTGATCTTGACGGAGGATCGGTAGACAATTGTGGAACACCAGGATTGACTTTCTCAGCTTCTCAAACAGCATTTACGTGTGCAGATGTATCTACAGGTGGCTTACCTTCAGATGCACTTATAATCACAGGAGTTATTGATGGACCATTATCAGGAGGAACTCCTAAAGCAGTTGAACTTTATGTGGCTTCGAATATTGCTGATTTAAGTATGTACGGTTTGGGCTGTGCAAATAATGGTGGAGGAACAGATGGAGAGGAATTTACATTTCCGTCAGTTGCTGTAACAGCTGGACAATTTATTTATGTTGCAACGGATTCTATAATGTTCAATAATTGGTTTGGCTTTTTCCCAAACTATACCACTGGAAGTGCCACTAATAATAACGGTGATGACGCAATTGAGTTGTTCTATAATTCAAGTGTAGCAGACATTTTTGGAGATATTAATGTCGATGGCACAGGGGAGCCTTGGGAGCATTTAGACGGGTGGGCATACAGAAATTCTAGTACAGGACCAGATGGTTCAACTTTCGTTCTAGGAAGCTGGAGCTTTTCAGGAGTGAATGCTCTAGATTTGGAATTAACAAATGCCTCGGCATCGGTTCCTTTTCCAACGGCAACATTTGTTCCAACTGGATCAGGAACGAGCGTTACTTTAACTGTAACAGATGGAAATTTAAATACTGCGAATTGTGTTGCAATGGTGACCGTTCTAGATACAATTACTCCTACTGCTTCTCAACCAGTACCAGTTTTGGTACAATGTATTGGTGATGTGCCTGCTCCAGATCCATTGATCTTCACAGATGAAGCTGACAATTGTGGTGCTCCAATAGTGGCATTTGTAAGTGAAGTCTCTAATGGTCTAACATGTCCTGAAGCAATAACAAGAACGTATTCGATTACTGATGCGTCTGGGAATTCGATAAATGTTGATCACATTATTGTTGTAATAGATGACACCGACCCAGTGATGAATGCTGCACCTGCCAATATTACTGTAGATTGTATTGGAGATGTTCCGCAAATGATTGATTTAGGGTATACAGATAATTGTGATGGATCAGGTGTTATTACGGGGACTGATGT
>JABSPC010000566.1 GCA_013215515.1 Crocinitomicaceae bacterium | reverse complement strand
GTTGAAAATGAAGAAAGTGAAATCCAAAAACGCTGATGATGTCACCCAGGCAATAAATGGTGTTTTAGAAGAGTGGATACCATACATTCAAACCATTACAGCTGACAATGGAAAAGAGTTTGCAGGACATGAAAATGTCGTAGAATTCTTTGATCGATTACTATTTTGCTCATCCATATCACTCATGGGAAAGAGATTCAAATGAAAACCTCAATGGACTGGTCAGGCAATATTTTAAGAAAGGAACTGACTTCGAAAATATAACCGATCAAAGAATTGCCGAAATAGAAAACAAGTAGAAACAAGTAGAAACATAATTATAAGAAATCGCATAATAGCTATAACAATTAAAGAAGTGGAAAGTTACTATTCTAAATGAATTCAGCTCTAACCCAGTGATATTCGAAATTTGACTCATTTTGCTGAAAATTAAAATTGTTAAAGACTTCTTAATATTAAGTTTATGGCACGGGTATTGTCTTTCAGCGAATTATCATCGAAACTACAAAGTCGCATTTATTGAAAGGGCGGTGATACTTATAGAAAATTAATAGATTTACAGAAAACCAATTACTATGAAAAAGATTCTACTCACAGCAACTATACTTTTGGGGTTCGGAATTGCACATTCGCAGAACATTAACGATAACAAGATCACCTTCAAGTACATACAATTACCATTAATTAAAATTGACGATCAATTTACGAACTATCAAATTCTGGTAGAGCACGATTACAATCAAGCCAACGAAGACAGTTTGGCCTTGTTTCAAGCTCGAAAGGATTTAGCAGTTGTTGAATTCCAACGAAAAATCGTTTTATACCAAACGTCTAGAGATTCTTTAGATAAGATCCACTTGAGAAAATTGTCTACTTGGCAAAAGAACGTTAATTCAGGACTTACGAAACCTGACGGGTCGGTATTAGACAAGCCTTTTCCACCGAACTATCCTGCTCAACCTGCTTATCCAAACATAAAGGCTCCGCATTTACACAAGGCGTATACTAACCAAAATGTAAAACAACGCGTTGCGCTCGCAGGATTTGAAGATGGACTAGGAGGAATTCAAATAACATTTAAGTTATTGCCTATCCAAAACATCAGCATTGTAAAGAGTAAAAAAGGGACCGGTTCTTCAACTAAGTATTCATATAGCGCAAGATACACGTTGCCGATTGTAGTTACCGTAGCAAGTCCAACGCAAGGGACCTTATTAGAAACGACGATGTTTACTAGTGCTAAATCCTATAAAATGTCTGATCAAAAAAGTGAATACGATCACCAAATTTATATGTTAGAACGCAAAGACGAGTTCTACGATAAACTTGAGTTGTATGCTAGAAATGCTGCTTTTTCAGATGTAAACAACGTTTTGAATAACAAATTCGGATTCGTAAATAAATCCCGTCGTACTGAGGTTTATTCCGTTAAGAGTTTCAAAAATTACGATTACACAGATGTAACACAATCGTACACATTAGCTGTTCAAGCACTCCAAACTGTAAGTGCAGATAGAGATCGCGATGGAGCAATGGATAAGTTGGATGAAGCTATTGATGCAATCAAGTTGATCTTAGAAGAAAGCAGTCTTTCGGATAAGAAGACTAGAATTAACGCTAAGGTTACTGCAATGCTTCAATGTAATCTAGCAGAGCTTCTTGCATGGCAAGGGGAATACGATAAAGCAGACGCTACAGTTAACATCGCTAAAAACAGCGGTGAAGGTAAGGCCAAAAGACATTGTAAAAGTGTTACTAGTTTCTACGCTGATCAACGCAAACGCTGGGACGCACATTATTAAAATACAATTAAGCCTCATCTCGATAACGAGATGGGGCTTTTATGAAATAAAGAAGAGTGAAAGTACTACATTAGACTGGGCAGTTTAGTAAGCATTAACTATTTTAAATTAGACGCATGAAAGCAATAAAAAAGTTCAGCAAATAATTCAAGCTGAAAGCTATTGAAATGAGTAACAAAAGCGATAGTATAAAAGAGGTTGCTATAAGTTTGGGTATACGTGAACCATTATTATATCGCTGGCGAAAAGAGTTTTATCAAAAAGAAGACGAAGTCTTCACAGGTTCAGGAGTTGCATCAACGATACAAGATGTTGAAAAAGAAGAGCTACCTCGATTACGCAAGGAGAACCGTGATTTGAAACTAGAGCGTGATATATTAAAAAAGGCGGTAGGCATCTTTTCCAAGAACGACTGAGACGGTACTTATCAAGGAGCATCACTGTATGTTCCCAGTTAAAAGAATGTGTAAAGTTTTACGGTTGAGTCGTAGCAGCTATTACAGTTGGAGGAATCGCAAGCCATCGAAACGTGAGCAAGAAAACAAAGCGCTAGAGGAGATGATTACAGAAATTCATATAAAAAGTAGATAT
>JABSPC010000565.1 GCA_013215515.1 Crocinitomicaceae bacterium | reverse complement strand
TGTCAGTTTATAAGCACAATAAGAAAGCCTTGAAAAAAATGGGGGCTAAAATTCAGCTAGGGGATCCAATCGCGATAGTTGGGAATACAGGTGAGAATACGGATGGTCCACATCTTCATTTCGAATTATGGTACAATCAAATACCTGTTAACCCTGAAGACTATTTAAAGTTTAAACGTTGATTCCTTGTAACGAAGAGAGGTTGTGGTAAATGCCGCCTTTCGCCATAAGTTCCTCGTGAGTACCGCGCTCTTTAATTTCTCCTTTAGAAAGAACAATTATTTCATCCGCTTTCTTAATTGTGCTGAGCCTATGTGCGATGACCAAACTGGTTCTGTGCTCCATTAGATTCTCAAGCGCCTCTTGAACTAATTGTTCTGATTCTGTATCTAAAGCTGAAGTGGCTTCATCCAGAATTAAGATTGAAGGATTTTTAAGAATTGCTCTAGCGATGCTAATTCGTTGTTTCTGCCCACCAGAGAGTTTGTTCCCGCGCTCACCAATATTAGTGTCATATCCAGTTTCAAGTTCAGAGATGAAATTATGGGCATTGGCAATTTTCGCAGCTTGGATAATATCTTCGTCCTTTGCTTCAGGCATTCCAAAGGCAATATTTTCTTTTACCGAGGTGTTGAATAAAATTGACTCCTGCGAAACAATTCCAATATGATGTCTTAAGTCAAATATCGATGCATCCTTTATATTAACATCATCGAAAAAGATCTCTCCTTCTTGAATATCGTAAAATCTTGGAAGAAGATCTGCAAGAGTCGACTTACCACTGCCAGATTCTCCAACCAATGCAACCGTCTTTCCTTTAGGAACGGAAAATGAAACATCTTTTAAAACATATTCATTACCGTATTTGAAGAAAACATTTCTGTATTCAATGGATCCATTAATATCGCTCAACGGAACAGGGTTTTCGCTCTCGTGAATTTTCTCATCTGTATTTAAAATTTCATTGATACGTTCTTGAGAAGCGCTTGCTTTGTTCAGGTTGGATATGGATTGTGAAACGGCTGAAATTGGTCTCATTAATTGAGAAAACACAATTATAAACCCAATGAACGTTGCTCCAGTAAAGCCAGAGTTTTCACTATCAAGAGCAAGAAGGCCTCCGTACCACACAATTAAAATCATTACTATTGATCCAATTGTTTCATTTAATGGTGATGATAAATCACGTTTACGAAAAGCTTTAGTAACCAGTTTTTGGTGCTTCAGATTTTCTCGATTGAAGGATTTAAGAACCTGAGGGATTGCGTTAAAAGCTTTAATAATTCTAATGCCTCCTAATGCCTCATCCATAGCTGAGAATAAAACGCCCATTTGTTCTTTCTCTTGTCGAGCAGTACGTTTTAAACTTTTCCCAATGACAGCAATAATCAGAGCGGTTACCGGAAGAAGTATAAGTGCAAAAAAGGTGAGTTCTGTACTCCAATAAAACAAAAGAGAAAGTGTAATGGTAATTGCAATGGGTTCTCTGAAGAATAATTCTAATGTTGAAATTACAGCGATTTCAATTTCAAGAACGTCATTTTGCATGCGTGCCATCAAATCTCCTTTGCTTTCGTCTGTATAATGCGATAAAGGAAGTCTCAATGCCTTTTCAAATAACTTATCCCGTACATCTCGTACCACCGCCATTCTTAATTGTGATTGAAACCAAATCGCCGAATAACGTGAGACGTTTTTAAGTAGAAAACTAATAGCCACGGTAACACAAACAAAATACAATGCCCCTTTTGGATCTGTTTGTGAACTTGAGTACATATAGTATTGATAATATTCTCCCATATACTTGAGCGATTCAAAAAATCCACCGTTATATACTGGTTCAACTACAACCTCCGCAGTTTTCTCATCTTGGAAAATTACTTGAAGAAAAGGAACAAATAAGGCTAAAGAAACGAGATTAAATATGACGTAAAAGATATTGGAGACAATGACTAAAATTGCCAGTCCACGATACTTGAAGGTGTATTTAAATATTTCTAAGATGTATTTCACGAGTGCACAAATATATATTGATTTATTTATAAACTTCTTATCGCTTTACTTATTATATCTTTGCAATTATGAGTACAAT
>JABSPC010000564.1 GCA_013215515.1 Crocinitomicaceae bacterium | reverse complement strand
GATGTAAGTGGAGCAGGGGATACTGTGATATCTGTTGCGACCTTGTGCTTGGCAATTGGGTTAGAACCTAAGGAAGTTGCTGAAATTGCAAATTTGGCTGGAGGCTTGGTTTGCGAGGTCAGTGGAGTCGTACCTATCGATAAAAATTTATTGATGGATGAAGTGCTGAAATTAATCGAAGCATGACCATCAGAGATATTCGAGAACGAATGAATTTATTCATTTACGATTCTAAACGTAAAGTTTTAGGATCGTTGTCGTTTTTTAATGTCTTGGTTTCGTTAACAGCATTAGGCGTACTAGTGTATTACTATGGTTTCCCACAAACAGAATATTCGAAGGAAATTTGTTTTAACATTATCGAAGCGAGTTTCGGTTTCTATATCGTTCGATTTTTAATAAAGCTATTCTACAATTTTAACCCACTGAAGTACCTACGAAAAAACTGGTTTGAGTCGATTATAATGCTCCTACTTATTTTCGAAGGGTTTAACTATAATTTCAATGGGGGAATGGTGCTTGACAATGTCTTTGCATCCGTTGGATTCGATGAATTCGGCGCCTTTTCAACGATATTTGTTCAGCTCTTCATCTTTATTATTATACTAAATAACATCTTTAAAGAGCGAAATTTCAAGCCTTGGATGAAAATTCACCCTGGTTGGCTGTTTACTATTTCTATCTTGGCCATGACTATAGTTGGAGGCCTGCTATTGATGCTTCCAGAGATGTCAAGAGTTGAAGGAGGTTTACCGGTAACCGATTCAATGTTCTTGTCGATGTCTTCGGTAAGTGTAACTGGACTTACAACAATAGATATTTCTGAAGCGCTAACGTTTAAAGGACAAATGGTCGTTCTTGTATTGATAAAATTTGGCGGCTTGAATACGATCGCATTTGGAGCACTTATGCTTGTTGTTGCCAAGTTCGGCGTTGGAATTAAATACCACGAATTGATTGAAGACTTTGTTAATAGAGATTCAATTCTTAAAGCGAAATCGATGCTTGCAAAGATCGTTCTTTGGGCGACTACTTTTGAAATTATAGGAATCATATTGCTGTTTATCGGTTTTGGCTCTCACGGCGAAGAGTTTTCCGATACTGGGAGTAGGTTTTTTCATTCGGTTTTCCATGGTGTCTCTGGATTTAACAATGCTGGTCTCTCTACATTGCCGGGTGGCTTGATGAATGAGCATGTAGTGCACAATACTTTCGTTCATACTATAATTTTAATTCTATTCTTCTTAGGAGGGTTCGGAATGGTCTATGTATTCGATATTTTCGAAGTCAAGCGATTGCGTGAAAGAATGCGTAAACCTTGGAAGACAATTGAATTTGGAACGAAGATCTCCTTATACTTCACATTAGGGTTGTTGCTTTTAGGAGCGCTTGTATTTATAATTTTTGAGTGGAACAACACTCTTGCTGGAGAAGGGACTGTGAGCAAAGTCATTACCTCGTTGTTTGAGTCTATGACAACGAGAAATGCCGGGTTCAATGTTGTGAATACGCATGACTTAACGTTGCCTGTCATGATATTTTTCCTCTTCCTCATGTTTATTGGAGCTTCTTCTGGTTCAGCAGGTGGTGGTATACGAACATCGACCTTTGCCATAATGTGTGCATCAGTAGTATCAACAATTAAAGGAAAGAAGCATACCGAGTTATTCAAAAGAACAATCTCTAATGAGCTTGTTATGAAAGCCTTTGCGGTATTTATTTTCTTCGTGGTTGGTAATATTATTGGACCTTTTATACTCGCGATCTCAGAAGCAGATTTACTGGCAGAAGGAAAATATGACTTCATGGATTTGGTGTTTGAACACGTTTCGGCAGCAAGTACTGT
>JABSPC010000563.1 GCA_013215515.1 Crocinitomicaceae bacterium | reverse complement strand
TCATCTTCAGCTGATCTTGCGATACCCGCTTGAATTACTACGTATCTCTCGTAGTAGATGATTTGATCTAGTTTTTTAGTAGGAAGTCCAAGAAGGTAACCAATTTTGTTTGGCAACGATCTGAAATACCAGATATGTGCAACAGGAACCACCAATGAGATGTGTCCCATACGCTCACGACGTACTTTCTTTTCAGTAACTTCTACACCACAACGATCACAAACGATTCCTTTATAACGGATTCTTTTGTATTTACCACAGTGACATTCATAATCCTTAACAGGACCAAAAATTCTTTCACAGAACAAACCATCTCTCTCTGGTTTGTATGTACGGTAATTTATTGTTTCAGGCTTAAGCACCTCCCCACTTGATCTTTCCAAAATTGTCTCAGGAGACGATAATGAAATCGTGATTTTGTTGAAGCTGCTTTGCTTTTTTGAATATTCTTTTCTATAAGCCATAATAATGTTTTCTTAATTATTCAACAACTAATGATTAATCCATAGTAATGTCAAGACACAATCCTCTCAACTCATGCAACAATACATTAAACGATTCAGGAATCCCTGGTTCAGGAATATTATCTCCTTTAACAATCGCTTCATATGCTTTAGCACGACCTGTTACATCATCCGATTTAACTGTCAAAATCTCTTGTAAGATATTTGCAGCTCCAAACGCTTCAAGCGCCCAAACCTCCATTTCACCAAATCTTTGACCACCAAATTGTGCTTTACCACCAAGAGGTTGTTGTGTAATAAGTGAATAAGGTCCGATAGAACGTGCATGCATCTTATCGTCAACCATGTGTGACAGTTTCAACATGTAGATAATACCTACAGTTGCTGTTTGGTGGAAACGCTCTCCAGTACCACCATCATATAAGTAAGTTTTTCCTGATCTCGGAACTCCTGCTTTCTCACACCATTCATCAATTTCTAATGGATGTGCTCCATCGAAAATAGGTGTTGCGAACTTGATTCCAAGCTTCTCTCCAGCCCATCCTAAAACAGTTTCGTAAATCTGCCCAAGGTTCATACGCGATGGTACCCCAAGTGGGTTCAACACAATATCTACTGGAGTTCCATCTTCTAAGAACGGCATGTCTTCTGCACGAACGATATTTGCAACAATACCTTTGTTACCGTGACGTCCGGCCATTTTATCACCAACTTTCAATTTACGTTTCTTAGCAACATAAACTTTAGCCATCTTAACAATTCCTGCTGGAAGTTCATCTCCAACTGAAATGTGGAATTTCTTACGCTTGTAAGTACCTAATAGATCGTTTGATTTAATATTGAAATTATGAATCACCCGACCGATCAAAGCATTTACTTTTAGATCCTCAGACCAGTTTGTAGGATTAACAATAGAGAAGTCAATAGCACCTAAATTACGTACCGAGAATTTAGTTCCTTTCTTGATAATCTCTTCCTTAAAGTTATTTGCTACACCAGCTGATTTAGTTTCACCTGCGATATCAATTAACTTCTCGATCAATGTATTCTTCAATTCAGCGAACTCTTTGTCGTATTCTGAATCTAAGTTTTCCAAAACTGGTTTGTCTTGAGCTTTCGCTTTTCTGTCTTTAATTGCGCGAGAGAACAACTTCTTGTTTACAACTACCCCCCTTAATGAAGGTCCAGCTTTCAACGAAGCATCTTTCACATCTCCTGCTTTATCACCGAAAATGGCACGAAGTAGCTTCTCTTCTGGCGATGGATCAGTTTCTCCTTTTGGAGTGATCTTACCAATTAAGATATCACCTTCTTTGATTTCAGCACCAACTCTAATTAATCCGTGCTCATCCAGGTCTTTAGTTGCTTCTTCACTAACGTTAGGAATATCAGCAGTTAATTCTTCCATTCCACGTTTCGTGTCACGTACATCTAAAGAATACTCATCGATGTGTATTGATGTAAAGATATCGTCACGTACTACACGCTCAGAAATTACAATCGCATCCTCAAAGTTAAACCCCTTCCAAGGCATGAATGCTACTTTCAAGTTTTGACCTAAAGCCAATTCTCCTTGTTGTGTTGCATACCCCTCACAAAGTACTTGCCCCAATTCCACTTTATCACCTTTCTTGATGATTGGTTTCAAGTTAATACAAGTTCCTTGATTCGTTTTAGCAAACTTAGTAAGACGGTAACGTGTTACCTCTCCATCAAAGCTTACTAATTTATCTTCTTTGGTCCAGTTGTATCTGATAACGATTTCATTCGCATCAACGTATTCAACTACACCTTTTCCTTCTGCGTTAATAAGTACACGAGAATCTTTTGCAACTAATTCTTCAATACCTGTACCAACGATAGGTGAATTCGGCTTCAATAATGGAACTGCCTGACGCTGCATGTTCGATCCCATCAGTGCACGGTTGGCATCATCGTGCTCTAAGAAAGGAATAGAAGAGGCTGCAATCGATGCAATTTGATTTGCACCAACATCCATTAAGCTTAATTCTGTTGGAGGAACTACCGGGAAATCATGTCCCAATCTAGCTTTAACCACCTTATCGGTAAATTGACCATTGTTATCTACTGCTGCATTTGCTTGTGCAATGATTTTCTGATCTTCTTCTTCTGCTGATAAGTAAGTTGGCGCAGATTTAGTATCTACTTTACCGTCTTTTACGCTACGATAAGGGGTTTCAATAAATCCAAGCTTATTTACTTTAGCGAATACACAAAGTGATGAAATCAAACCAATGTTTGGTCCCTCTGGGGTTTCAATCGTACAAAGACGACCGTAGTGAGTATAGTGAACATCACGCACCTCGAAACCGGCCCTTTCTCTAGAAAGTCCACCAGGCCCTAGTGCTGATAATCTTCTCTTATGCGTTACTTCAGACAGCGGATTCGTTTGATCCATGAACTGAGATAATTGATTCGTTCCGAAGAATGAATTAATTACTGAAGAAAGTGTCTTAGCATTAATTAAATCGATTGGTGTAAAGACTTCGTTGTCACGAACATTCATTCTCTCACGAATTGTTCTTGCCATTCTTGCAAGACCAACTCCAAATTGAGAATATAATTGCTCCCCAACAGTTCTTACACGTCTGTTTGACAAGTGATCGATATCATCGACATCAGCTTTTGAGTTAATCAACTCAATTAAGTACTTAATGATCGATATCATATCTGGCTTCGTAAGTACTCTTGAAGTTTCCTCCATGTTTACTTTAAGCTTCTTGTTCAAACGGAAACGTCCAACTTCACCTAAATCATAACGCGTATCAGAGAAGAATAATTTCTCAAAAACACCTTTGGCAGTTTCATAATCTGGTGGTTCAGCGTTTCTAAGTTGACGGTAGATATGTTCTACTGCTTCTTTTTCTGAGTTAGCCGTATCTTTTTGAAGTGTATTATAGATGATTGTAAAATCAGCGCTATTAACGTCTTCTTTGTGAAGGATAATAGTTTTTGCTCCAGAATCAATGATCAATTCGATATGTTCTTCTTCAAGAATAGTTTCACGATCTAATAATACTTCGTTTCTTTCAATAGAAACAACTTCTCCTGTATCTTCATCAACGAAATCTTCAATCCAAGATTTAAGAACTCTTGCTGCAAGTTTACGACCAAGCGCCTTTTTCAAGTTTGCTTTAGTTGCTTTTAACTCATCTGCAAGATCAAAGATATCAAGGATGTCTTTATCCGTTTCGTATCCGATAGCACGGAACAAAGTTGTAACAGGTAACTTTTTCTTACGATCGATGTAAGCATACATTACGCTATTGATATCCGTTGCGAATTCAATCCATGATCCTTTAAAAGGAATAACACGGGCTGAATACAACTTGGTACCATTTGCGTGACGACTTTGACCAAAGAATACTCCTGGAGAACGGTGCAATTGAGAAACAATAACTCTTTCTGCTCCATTTACCACGAATGATCCTTTAGGAGTCATATAAGGAATTGTACCCAAGTACACATCTTGAACGATAGTTTCAAAATCCTCATGCTCAGGATCTGTACAATATAATTTTAATTTTGCTTTAAGTGGGACACTGTATGTCAATCCACGATCAATACACTCTTCAATTGAGTATCTTGGTGGGTCGATAAAATAGTCCAAAAATTCCAACACGAATTGATTTCTCGTATCCGTAATTGGGAAGTTTTCTGCGAAAACTTTAAACAATCCTTCACTATCTCTGTTTTCCGGTGTTGTTTCCAATTGGAAAAACTCTTGGAAGGATTTTAATTGAATATCCAAGAAATCTGGATACGCAAATTGATTTTTGCTTGACGCAAAATTCACTCTTGTCGAAATACTGTTTGATGATGCCAAGGCCAAACGTTTTTTATTAGTGAATAAAACCGTGCAAACGCACGTATTTTTTTGGGTATTAAAAGCACCCCTGCTTTAAAACAGGAATAGGCATCTCGGTAAAACCGAGACGCCTTCCTGAAAATTGTTATGAAGATTACTTAACCTCTACTTCAGCTCCTGCTTCTTCTAGAGACTTCTTAAGTCCATCTGCTTCGTCTTTAGAAACACC
>JABSPC010000562.1 GCA_013215515.1 Crocinitomicaceae bacterium | reverse complement strand
CACCGTTGAAATACCCTGGAAAAACTAAATACAGCGAAAGTATAACGTTGAAGAGAGGTTATTTTAAAGGAGATACTGAAATGCAAGAATGGTTAGAAGCAATTCGTTCTGACGATACTGCACGTAGAAATATTATCATAACACTTTTGGACGAATCACAAAACCCAATGGTATCTTGGAATGTGATGAATGTTTGGCCAACAGAGATTGGTGGATTAACACTTGGAGCTGAAAAAAGTGAAGCGGCAATTGAGCACATCACATTGGCACATGAGGGGTACGTAATGAACTTGATGCCATAAGAATGCTGGACTTTCCGTATTCAAAACATCATTTTGGCGTATTTTTTCTCTTGCCACATATTAACGTGAACGCAGGTTTTAAATCCGTGAGTGGTTTGTCTTTTAGCTATGCTCCAGATCCGCATGCCGAAGGTGGAGTGTCAGGTTTTACACACCAGCTTACCAATCGCGGGACACATGCGCCGTTGGTGCTAAGTCGTGGTTTTTCAGCAGATAGAGGTTTGTATCATTGGTGCGAGGGAACTGTAAATACAATGCACACACAACCGTGCAATATTCTAATCTCACTGTTGGACAACAACAATTTGCCAGTTAAGAATTGGCTAATATTTCACGCCATTCCAACAAAATGGAGTGTGGATGGATTTGACGCTGGAACTTCAGGTGTCGTAATGGAAAGCATATCGCTAACATATCGAAACTTCATAATGATCTGATGGCCATTAACATTAACAACCTCGTAGTTCGCCTTCATGTAAATGAAAGTACTACTGGCGTACCAAAAACAAGCACTTCAAGTCATGATTGTGGTTGCAATTCAATCGACAAAGAGGAGGTTGTACAAGACACAATCAAGGAAGTTATTCGGATTTTAAAAGAACTAGAAGAACGATAAAATGATACCAATTACAAAAATAGGAAATCAAGCAGGACTGCCAAATCGCATGCGAATTCAGCAATTGGATCCAGACCAAAGCGAAACAACTGAGCCACATTATGATGTGTTGGTGAACCCAACGTCATACAGTGTCACGCATGCAGCTTGTTACGACAAAAATCAAAAAATCCAAGGAACTGGAACAACTTACTCGTTTAACAAGGTCAAACCGCAAGGGATGAACATTGACCTTCTTTTTGACAGCACCGGTTCGCTAGGGAATATTCCAACCGTTGCAAATAAGAGTGTTCTTGAGCAGATCAATGAGTTTATGGCTATTGCATTTATGGCGCAAGGAAAAGATGAGAAGCCTAAGTTATTGCATCTAATCTGGGGAGAAATGATGTTTAAAGGTGTTTTGGAAAACATCGACATTACTTATTCTCATTTTGATCCAACAGGAGCTCCAATTCGAGCAACGGCAAAGTGTTCATTTACCGGAGGATCTCTTCGATTCAAAGAAGGCGGTGCGCCAAAAGTAGTGGCAATTAAAACACCACTAGTGGTTGTTAATTTTTCAATGGCCAAACATCCAGTTAATGTTCTGCAGAAGCATGGTGGTTATATAGCTGCTGTCTCCAAACAGGTCAAGAAAACAATGCCTAAATCACTGAGAAAAGTGGAAGAAGTAGCTAAAATGATCATTAAGTAGAATGGCTGAAGACATGAACCATATCTCTAAAATTGAATACGAAATCCGATTGGACGGCGTGTTGATTACGGAAGGCTTAATTGCGCTATCGGTCAATGATAGCATCAATAAGATTCCACGTGCTCGATTGGAATTCAATTACAACGATATCCGTTCTACGCGAAAAGAAAAGAATCATACGATTACACCTGCGAAAAATTTTGACGCTCCACCATCAGACCAACGAGGAGAGTTTTTACCAGGAAAAGAAATTAAAATCAAGATTGGCGAAAAGAATGAAGTGGAAGAGATCTTCACAGGTTACATCACGAAGCAGAACATAACAGCGTCCAACAATGGCAAATTAACGTTGTGCGTGGATTGCAAGCATGCATCTAACAAAATGACGCTAATTACTCGTACACGATTTTTGCATCATGACGCGAATACAGGTGGAAGTGCTGATGAAAAAATAGACAGAATAGATGACGATACCTACCTCGAACATATTGTAAACAATGGTGATTACGGAGTTGAACTTAAAGTTGATGACAAACCAGCGCATAGTTTTGATCACGAAAACATGTTACAATACAACTGCTCTGATTGGGATTTCTTAATCACTAGAGTTGAAGCTACCGGGCGTATTTGTCGTGTTGATGCCAAGGAGATCCATGTGATTTCTACGGAGCTGAATAACGAGGCAGCATTGGAGCTAGTTCTAGGAGAAAATCTATTAGAGTACGAAGCAGAGCACGATGAAACGCTTGTTGCTAAGAAAATTAGTATTGCCAGTTGGGAAGCAGAAGATGATGAAGTACAAACTGTTGATGAATCAATTCAAAATGAAGATCAAGAGATTGAAAATGTACAATCAGAAATGTCATTGGATTATGGAGGAATATTATCTGTGAACGAGGCCAAAACTTGGGTGGCAAACAAACAAGTAAGACAGCAACAAGGCAAAATTATTGGATTGGCAAAAATTCAAGGAACTTCCGCAATTAACGTTGCAGATACTGTTTCAATTTCAGGTTTTGATTCTATGTGGGACAGAGATGCCTTTGTTTCAGGAATTGGTCATGTATTCAAAAATGGTGGCTGGTACACCTATGTTCAATGTGGATTGTCTTCAAAAACACATGCTGAAAAATACCAAATCAATGCTGCAGATAGAACCTCGGATTTTATTCCTTCTACAAACGGTTTGCTTTATGGAAAAGTCGTAAAGTACAAAGAGGCAGAAAGTGGTGAAGAGCTTCTGGAGGTGGAGATTCCATCTGGACAAGGCAAGAAAGAAAGTCGCTCGATCTATGCACGATTGGCCACATTTTCAGCAGGAGCAAAGGGAGGAGCGGTGTTTCGACCATATCCTGATGACGAGGTTGTTATAGGTTTCATCAACAACGACCCTAGGTTTCCAGTTGTTTTAGGTTCGCTATACAATGGAAAGAACAAACCCAAATATGGGCTTTCAGGAAAAAAACAAGAGGAGATTGGTTTTGTTCTTAACGACTGGAAAATAAGTATCCATGAAGAAGACAAGGTCCTTTCAATTAGTTCTGAGAAAGGTCAAAAAATCATTCTTGATGACGATAATGATGAAATGACTTTTGCATTTGATAAGAACAATTCAATGGTATTGGATAGCAACGGAATTACAATCAAAGGATCAAAAATAGAATTGGACGGTGGAACTGGCGGAATAACCATGAAAGGTACAACAGTAGAGACAACAGCTGATGCAACGGTTGAGATTAAAGGAACAAAACTTACGTTGAGTGCGGATGCAATGATAGAGTTAAAAGCACAAATGACACAAATAAATTAAGATGGGAAAACCAATTGTAAAAATGACAGATATATACACGAACCCATTGATGTATGGAGCTTCGGCGCCAATTGCATGTCCTGGTTCAACATCTTTATTTGTAGATAAACTACCTGTGGTTCAACTAATGGATGCACTGTCGCCAATTTCAGATATCCCATTGCCCGGAATGAGCACTGTTCTTCACAATGGAACTCCACTTAATTCTATGGGAGGGCAAACGTCCATGGGAGGAGCATTATTAACTGGATCATTCACTGTTTTAATCGGATAACCATGAGTTCAGAAGAAATTTTAGGTCGTGGATGGGGATTTCCTCCAAGCTTTAGCAAGAGCAGCAATGAAACGACAATGATAAGCGGAGAAGAAGATGTGGAAAGCAGTATTTACATTATTCTACACACCAAATTT
>JABSPC010000561.1 GCA_013215515.1 Crocinitomicaceae bacterium | reverse complement strand
GCCACAAAAATTACTGGTTTGTCCGTTGGCACATTTTCAACTCCAATAACATTGAGTTTTATTCCAACAATTTTCATTGCCAATGAGGAAAACAAAGTTCTAGCAATAATCAAAGGAAACTGTCTGTTAAAAGTCAAAGGAATAAATAATGGGGTGATAATCATCAAGGGAAGTGCCCAGAGAAGCAGGAAAAATAGACGAATTGCTGATATCATACCTACAAAATTTCAGTGCAAAGGTAACAACTGTCTTTATATAATTTAGTTTTTATGGAAATGTTACTTTTAACTACTGTTCTATTGGCTTATTCAATTGTTCAACCACTTTGCTAATAAAGTTAGTATAAGCAAACTCTAGCTCCTTTACTCGAAGCAATTTAAACGAAACTTCTAAATCATTTGGTTCTTTAGCTCCTTCGGCTTTTACTTTAGCAAGCCCTATAACTTGTTCTTTAAATAAGTTAAAAATGGCATAATCTAAATAATGACCGGCATACTTTGTTCTTTTAAAACCACTTCCTTTTCTAGTAAACGATTCTTTTTGAATATCATACCAAGTAATAAAAATTACAAAATCAGCATTGTGCTGCTCTAATAATTTGGTGAAATCTGCTTCAGAAAACTGTTTTAAATCAACTCCGTTGTAATGTTTACCATTAAACTTTCCATACTTGTATTTTATCATCTTTTTGTATGGTCTCAGCAATTCAGCTTTAACAGGAACAAACTCAAAATTCTCATCATTGTATTTACTAAAAGTATTAAGTAACGCTTTTTCGTAGGTTACAAAAACTTTAGAAACAGGTACTTCATTCTTTTCTGCAATGACTTCTAAATCAAATTCCGAAACAAACTCAAAACGACTAGGAGGAATTACCAATACTCTTTTTTTATTGGAGGTTTGCGCGAATGATGATGTGATGATTAACAAATATGCTAATGTGGTAATTGTTTTCTTAAAAGAAAGAGGTATTGTGTTAGGTGTTCTCCCTTGGAGAAGGGAGCCAGAGGGATTGATTCCTATAGTCAATCTCCCTAACCCTCTTCTCCAAGAGGGAATATTACCTATTATATCTTCAATACCTTTCATTAAATCGCTTTAACTAAAAAGTAGTTTTTCTTACCACGTTGTAATAAGATGTGTTTTCCGTTAATTAAATCATCAGCATTTAACACTTTATCATCTCCAACTTTCGCTTTATTTACGCTAATTGAATTTTCCTTTAGCGCTCTTCTAGCTTCTCCACCAGATTTTAAAAATGCTGTTTTACTTGATAACGCTTCAATAATCGGTAACCCAGCTTCAATTTCTGATAACGCAACTTCTGCTTGAGGAACACCTTCAAAAATATCTTCAAAAATATCCTCCGACAATCCTTTTAGCGCTTCTACTGCTTCATCTCCTTTCTTAAACAATACTTGTGATGCGCTCATAGCAGCTTCATAATCACTTAAAGAATGAACTCTTGATGTAATATCTTTTGCCAATTCCTCTTGCAATAGTCTTGCCCCACGGTTTTCATCATGTGCCTTTTCAATCTTTTCTATTTCTTCTTTAGTCTTTAATGTGAAAATTCTAATGTAATTAGAAGCATCTTCATCAGAGGCATTTATCCAATATTGAACAAATTTATATGGAGAAGTTTTTGATTTATCTAACCAAACATTCCCACCTTCAGTCTTTCCAAACTTAGTTCCGTCAGCTTTTTTAATCAAAGGCGTTGTACAAGCAAAAGCAGGTTCTCCACCTTTTCTTCTAATTAATTCTGTTCCTGTAACAATGTTTCCCCACTGGTCAGACCCCCCCAATTGTACTTTACAATTTTTATTTTCGTTTAACCAATAGAAATCATAACCTTGAATTAACTGGTAAGTAAATTCAGT
>JABSPC010000560.1 GCA_013215515.1 Crocinitomicaceae bacterium | reverse complement strand
CACATTTTGTATTGACATGTCAGATGTAAATTGTGATCCATCATAAATATCTGAAGTTTCTCTATAAGGTGAATCCGTTCCTGACACATCATGATGATCACGTCCTAAAACAACAGGACCAATTGTCCCTGCTTGGACAGCATCATTAAATGCCTTTGCAATTTTCATTCTTCCTTCAGCATCTGCATAGAGAATACGTGCCTGAGATCCGACCACCAATTTATTTTCTTGTGCGCCTTTAATCCACTGGATATTATCGGCCATTTGTTGTTGAATTTCAATTGGGCTGCTCTTTTTGATTTCTTCAAGAACTTCGCACGCAATGTTGTCCGTTATTTGAAGATCTTCTGGCTTTCCTGATGCACAAACCCATCTGAATGGCCCAAAACCAAAATCGAAGCACATTGGTCCCATAATATCTTGAACATATGAAGAATATCTGAAATCAATACCGTTCTCAGCCATGATATCCGCTCCTGCTCTCGATGCCTCAAGTAAAAACGCATTCCCGTAATCAAAAAAGTAAGTTCCCTTAGCGGTATGCTTGTTAATTGCATTTGTATGCCTTCTAAGCGTTGCTTGTACGTTTTCCTTAAACACGATTGGATTTGACGCCATCATCTCGTTAGCATCCTCAAAAGATACTCCTACCGGATAATAACCTCCGGCCCAAGGGTTGTGAAGCGATGTTTGATCTGATCCCAATTCAATATGGATGTTCTGTTCATCAAATTTCTCCCAGACATCGACGATATTTCCCAAGTACGCTATCGATACAACTTCTTTACTCTCTTGTGCTTTTCTTACACGAGCGACCAAACCATCTAAATCTTCAATAATTTCATTTACCCATCCTTGATCATGACGGATTTTTGCAATTTTTGCATTAACCTCAGCACAAACAGTTATACATCCTGCAATAGAACCTGCTTTTGGTTGTGCACCACTCATCCCACCTAATCCGGAAGTCACAAACAAAGACCCTGCTGGATCCTTTTTGATTTTTCTAAATGCATTCAAAACCGTAATGGTTGTTCCGTGCACAATTCCTTGTGGCCCGATATACATAAACGACCCTGCTGTCATCTGTCCGTATTGAGTAACACCTAATGCATTGAATTTTTCCCAATCATCTGGTTGTGAATAATTCGGAATCATCATTCCATTCGTAACAACTACACGTGGCGCATCTTTATGTGAAGGATATAATCCCATTGGGTGACCTGAATACATAACAAGTGTTTGCTCGTCCGTCATTTCGACCAAATATTTCATTGCCAAGCGGTATTGCACCCAATTCTGGAATACAGCACCATTTCCTCCGTATGTTATCAATTCATGTGGATGTTGCGCTACTGCATAGTCCAGATTGTTCTGAATCATAAGCATGATCGCTTTGGCTTGATCGCATTTTCCTGGATAATCACCAATTGGCCTAGCATGCATTGCATAACCAGGACGGTAACGCAACATATAAATCCGACCCAATTCATTCAACTCAGTCAAAAATTCAGGAGCCAATTCAGCGTGTTGTTCTTTTGGAAAATAACGCAGTGCATTTCTCAATGCCAATTTACGTTCCTCTTCTGAAAGAATTTGCTTTCTTTTTGGAGCATGATTAATCCCACTCTCTTCTGGCAACCTATTTGGAATTGATGTTGGTATTCCTTCTAGAATCTGATTTTGAAAATCTGTTAAGTTCATCGAATTTTATTTATACCGTAAAAATATAAAGTTCCTATGGATTCTAGAACAAATTATTCCACTCTTATTGCTTTTTCAGCCCGTAAACCTTCCGTGAGCCAAATCCGAAAGACAAGCCTAATGTTGGAAGCAATTTGGTATTAAATGATTCTTGAATAATATCCGCTCCTGGACCGTCATCTGGCATATTAGCCCATTGCATAAGCCCTCCACGAAGTTTAAAAATAAATCCGCTACGTGTATTGAAAGTACCACCGATATATCCGCCAAAGCCGAAACCAGAATATTCATATTCGGTGTACAGGTATTTCGCCTCTACTCCTGTAGTGAAAAATTTTCCATTTGATCCCCAATTCATACTCGGCGAAATATTTAAATAGAGACTTGGATCAATACTCCCAAACCAACCTCCAGAACTATAATACATCCCTACTCCCACAGAACTGTTCAAATTAAAGTAATAGTTGCCATGAGGTTTGAAGTTGTAATCAAATCCAAACCCAGCAATACCTCGACTATTCGAGCCCGTTTCAAAACTAAATGAATATACAGGAATCGGTTTATCATCCTCTTGAGCAAAAAGATTCAATGACGACAAAAACAATGTGCAAATTAAACTTATTCTCATTTTAATTTTAAAGGTCGGGACTTTTTCTCATTCGCCATTACTGCATTCAACAACTCTAAAAATAAAATATGCGAATAACGCAAAACGCCCCTCTCGAATTAATCGAAGGGGGCGTTTGTTTTATTATTTTGACGTTCTCTTACTTAAGAAGATTGACGTGTCCGTCGTAAACGTATTTGTTATCGTTTAATAGATCAGTAGCACGGATAATCCATTGGTACGCTCCTGCTTGAACAATTTTACCGTTGAAAGTACCATCCCATGGAACTGAGATATCGTGAGATTCCCAAATCACTTGTCCCCATCTGTTGAAGATTTGTAAATCGAAATCGTAAATATCAATTCCTTCCATGAATACTTGCCATCCTTGGTTGAACTCATCACCATCTGGTGTAAATGAATTCGGTGCGTAAATCAACACCTCTGGGAACACAATTAATTCATATTGCATCGTATCAACACATCCTAATTCTGATGTTGTAATCAATTGAATGTCATAACCACCAGTTACACCGTCAGGGAACTGAACATTGACATCCGTTGATGTTGACGTTGATGGATAACCACCTTCGAAAGACCATTGGTAAGAATAACCTTGCCAAGAGTAATTCGTGAACAATACATCTGTATTGAACATCAATACCGGATTAGGCGAATGTTTGAAGTCAGCAACTGGTTTTGGCTTAACATTCAATGCTTCTAAAAAAGTCAACGAGTCAACACAACCTTCATAAGAAGTAATGATCATTTGCATGTCATACAATCCTGCCCACAAAGAATCAGTAGTGATCGTATCTTGATTAATGAATTGTTGATTTCCATCAACCAACCAATAGTTATACTGGCTCATTGTAGGATCAGTTGTGTTCACAATATGGAAAACAGCTGGCTCACATTGCTCAGGATCCAATACAGTATATGTAGGAACTGGAAGTGGAGCTACTCTAACATTTGTTATCATTACCAAAGGTGTCGACTCACATTGATCTGTAATTGTAACCGTATATGTCGTAGTTACACCAGGTTCAACTGTGATTGTATGGAAATTAGGACCATTTTGCGTTGGACCACTGCTCCAAACAAATTCGTAAGGTGTACCAAGGCCACCCATAACGTCGGCAGAAATATCGGTTAAATACGTAGGACAAACAGTATCCCAATCAGTAATCGTTCCTGTCAAAGGAGGAAGAACAGTAATATCAATTGACACCGGTACAGAAACACATCCATTTTGATTCTCAGCGTAAACAATGTATGTTGTCGAGTTAATTGGGTAATCAAGTTGAATATCAGCAGTACTTGCTGTGTGATCCCAATGGTACAAGTAAGAAGTACCTCCAGTAGCATCAGCATTTAAAAATGCAGTACCGTTCTGACAAATCGTAGAGTCGTTATTAATAGAGGCTACTACTGCAGCAGGATCAATTACGTCCACCGTAACACATTTTTCACATCCCAAAGCAGATCTACCACAAACAGTGTAGTTAGACGCCGTCATAACAATATTGAAAGAGTCCGTCACCCATGTGATTCCACCATCGAAACTATATTGAACAGCATCAGCACTTGTAATATGAACTTGTCCATCTGCAAAACCAATACAACTAGGTGCAACAGCTGAAGCTGTTATAGAAAGGTCGTCAACAATAATTTGTACAGTGTCATAAATATTACCGCAAATTGCATTTCCTTCTCTTAGGATAAAAAGATATGTTCCAACTTGATTAACAGATACTAATGGATCTTCTATCATAAAGCTAGGAACGTAATTCACTGTTGGAGCAGGAATTACTGCAGATACATCAGACTGCCAAATAAGAGTATTCAATATATCTGATTGAGTACCATCTAACTGAATTGGTGTTCCAAGACAAATTGTTTGATCTGGACCTGCATCTGGAGAAGGTGGAACTTCAACTGTAATTGTAAACATAACAGTATCAACCTGAACGCCTTGATCCCAAATTTCTACCTCGTAATCAGTAGTAACGATTGGATCAACCAATACACCTGTCATTCCAGTTGTATTTGAAACGTTATTAGTTACTAACCAGTTAGCAGTCGCAGCAATCCATCCTGGACTAACTGCAATATCAACAGTAGCCACATCTCCTAAACAAATAGTTTGATCAGGTGTACCACCTGAACATCCAATAGATGCACCAGAAGGAGGGAAAGTTAAAGCTACATTTCCTACTTGGTAACTATAGTTAGAGAACATTAAGATATAAGCTGTTCCTGCAACAACTGGAATAGAAGGTTGGAAGTTACCAGCAAGACCACCTGCGGGTGGTCCACCACTTGACATTCCAGTAAAACCTTGTGCAGATGCATTCCAGTTACACGCAGCAGGTGCAACTAAATTGTTTAAAATATCTGTACATCCTGTTACAGGATCGTAAGGCCATAATTCCCAGTCAAAATAACCAGAACCACCGGCAGCGCCTATATCAAATTCTAATTGACCTGTTGAAGTAACGTTTAAGACGAACCAGTTAGGATTCAGCTCACCTGCCAAAAGACAACCTGAGTTCATGCCAGCGGGATTACTTGAAGGATTTGAAAAACTTCCTGCAGGCGGAACAGTTGGATTCGGACTTACCCCTGTTGATAAAGGGAACGGTACCGGAACACTATTACATATATTTTGCGCTTGATCACATGAATTTGAAACAACTCCTTGTCCAAATACTCCAATCGAAAACAGTGCGAAAATACTTGATAATATAATTTTCATAACTCTATTATTGACAGTTAGTGAATGGATAGCTATTCATCGTATCTACTCCATAAACACCTATTTGAACACAGTAAACTGTGCCAGAGTGTTGTCCGAACCAAGATGTGAAATCTGCTTCTGTGAATGATGTTAGTCCTGTTGTGATAACCAATGCTCGTTGAGTGTTCATATCGAAACGAACTCTTTCAACTTCTGGATGATTATTGTAGAATTCTACTGTTAGCTCATCCAACTGAGTTTGATCCGTAATTGAGAACATGCATTGTGCAAAATGTTGAACCGCCGGAGTGGGAACATTTGTTTGTGTCTGAGCGAAAGATGTGGTTAAATACAAAACCGCTATAAATGATACAATTAGCTTCATTAGTAGTATAGTTTTTTGGTTAGACGCGTTTTAACTTCCTAGGGTTGCGCGTAACTCAATAAGTTTCGTCAAAATTACGACGAATTGAATGAAAAACTACTCTATCGTTATTTTCTTAACGCAATTGTTGGAAACCTAAGTAAATTTAAACCTCTTACCTGGGTATATTGCAGTTTGTCCTAACTCCTCTTCAATACGTAGTAGCTGGTTGTATTTAGCCATGCGATCACTACGAGATGCCGATCCTGTTTTTATTTGGCCACAATTCAATGCGACCGCCAAATCAGCAATGGTATTATCCTCTGTTTCCCCACTTCTGTGACTCATTATTGAAGTATATCCATTTCTAGTTGCCATTTGAACCGCTTCTATCGTTTCTGTTAACGTTCCAATTTGATTTACTTTAATCAAAATAGAATTGGCATAAGCACCATCTATTCCTCTGCTCAAACGTTTTGTGTTGGTCACAAATAAATCATCCCCAACAAGCTGAACTTTATCACCTAAAGCCTCAGTTGCCATTTTCCATCCATCCCAATCATCTTCGTCTAAACCGTCTTCTATTGAAATAATTGGATATTTCTCACTCCAATCTTTCCAAAATTCAACCATTTGTTCAGATGTAAATCTTTCTCCTGTTGATTCGAATACATATTCACCGGAATCTTTATCATAGAATTCTGAGGCCGCTGCATCAAGGGCAATGTAGACATCAACACCTGGTTTAAATCCAGCTTTTTCTATTGCTTGAATAACAAGTTGAATTGCTTCTTCGTTAGATCCTAAGTTCGGTGCAAACCCTCCTTCGTCTCCTACATTGGTTGACATACCTTTCTCTTTCAAAACAGATTTCAAGTGATGAAAGATTTCAGTTCCCCACTGAAGTCCTTGTGAAAAGGAATCCGCTCCTATTGGCATAACCATGAATTCCTGTATATCAATCTTATTATCAGCATGAGAACCTCCATTCAAGATGTTCATCATTGGAATCGGCATTGTCGTTGCTCCAACTCCACCAATATATTTAAACAAGCTCAATCCGGATTCATCAGCTGCCGCTTTCGCCACTGCCAAAGAAACACCTAGTATAGCGTTTGCTCCTAAATTTGATTTATTTTCAGTTCCATCGAGTTCAATTAATTTCAAATCAATAGCTTTCTGATCACAAATATCATATCCTTTTAAAGCAACATCAATAATAGAATTTATATTAGCTACGGCCTTGAGTACACCTTTTCCCATATAGGTAGATGGATCTCCGTCTCTTAACTCAACCGCTTCATGCACACCTGTTGATGCTCCTGAAGGAACAGCTGCTCTTCCCAAAACTCCATTGATCGTTATCACATCAACCTCTACAGTAGGGTTCCCTCTTGAGTCAAGAATTTGTCTCCCGATAATCTTTGCTATATAACTCATTCTTTTTTGTTTTTAATCCGTAAATAACTCGTCCCTCAATTGTCGGATAGAACCGCATGAGAAAAACAATTATTCAAAATTAATTAATCATTTTTTTCCTGATGCTTGTTTCATGTTGTCAACAAATTGATCAAACAGATATCTAGAATCATGTGGTCCTGCAGATGCTTCTGGATGGTATTGGACAGAAAAAACGTCTTTCCCAACCAACTCTATTCCTGCAACTGTGTCATCATTCAAATGAATGTGGGTAACATTTATTTTATCATTTTGAGTTGTGCTTTCTTTCGATATAACAAATCCATGGTTTTGAGAAGTGATTTCTCCCTTACCTGTCTTCAAGTTTTTAATCGGATGATTAATCCCTCTATGTCCGTTGAACATTTTCTCAGTAGTCAAGCCTTGGCTTAATCCTAAGATTTGATGCCCCAAACAAATACCAAAGACTGGTTTGTTTTGATTTACGATGTCTTTGACTAAATCTATAGATTTTGGCATTGCTGAAGGATCACCAGGTCCATTTGGTAACATATAACCGTCTGGTCCAAATGAATTTAAATCTTCAATTGTTGAATCTAGCGGAAACACTTTTACGTGACAACCTCTGTCGGCCAAACAAGTAACAATACTTTGCTTTACACCAAAATCTATTAACGACACTTTGTATGTTGCAATGTCTGGTTTTAACTCGTAAGCTTCTTTTGTAGCAACTTTAGAAGACAACTCCAAACCATCCATTGATGGAACTGCATTCAATTTCGTTTTTAACATTTCAAGATCTGAGGATTCAGAAGAGATAATGCAATTCATGGCACCTTTACTTCTAATATGACGGACTAAAGCTCTAGTGTCAATATCAGAGATCCCAACCTTATTGTCTTCAATCATGTAATCTTGAAGCGATCTTTCACCTGATGGGCGCGAATATCCTTCCGAAAACTTTTTAATGATCATCCCAGCAATTTTCATGCTTTTAGATTCCACCTCTTCCAAGTGAACACCATAGTTTCCTATGTGTGCAGATGTCATTACTAAAACCTGTCCATAATAAGAAGGATCTGTGAAAACTTCTTGATAACCAGTCATCCCGGTATTAAAAGCTATTTCACCTGTTGTCGTTCCAATTTTCCCGATAGCTACACCATTAAAAACGGTTCCATCTTCGAGCAATAATACTGCTGCTTTTTTGTCCTCCATTCTGAAAAAATTTCTACGAAGTTAGGGATTCATTTTGAGTTGAAGAGCTCTTTTTTCAAAGAGATATTAACGAGATATTAAGAATCGGCATAAACGGATGGTCTTACCTTCAAACATTGGATACAAATCAATAATTTACTCAAACTGTTGTGCATATAATGACTATTTCCTGTACATTCCGAAATATTATCTATAGCAGTTAATTAGTACTAGTATGAGCGACTTATTGGATTTAGCAAATGATACAAAATATCATTCCAAGAGAGCAATCGGAATTGCAACATTTTTTGGAGAACAATAAAGCAACGGTATGTTTATCTAAACCCAGAGTCAAACGGACT
>JABSPC010000056.1 GCA_013215515.1 Crocinitomicaceae bacterium | reverse complement strand
TTTATTGATTATTCGTACAATAAAGACCTATATGTACTTCGAGGTTCTGAAAATATTCTCCCTTCATTTCTCAACCTCAAAGTTGGCCTGACTTTTCTAAAATGATATTGAAAACATTAGTCTCGAATAATCCAACAATCTAATTATCGAAAAATCGACCCTTAATTCCGCTCCAATAGATCATTGTACTTTTCGAGCAAAGTATAATATTGCTCTTTCCAATGCTGAACCTCTTCATATGCTGAATTGAAAATTCTATGATCTGTTACAGTTCGAGCATCCTTATTTTGAGTAGAATATAAAACAACTCCTTTCATTTCTACGCTGAAGTCGTGATGAAGAATTTTTCCGATTTCAAGAACGACGTCTAGGGATACATTTGGCTTTTCAAAAATGTAATAAACCCACCTTCTGCTCTTGTTCAATCTCTTGGCCAAGGTCGTAATGGAGTATCCACTTTCGTGCACGACCTTTTTAATAATTTCTCCCCTGTGTAACATTGTTTACAAATATGGCAACCATCATGTGCAATAAACTTCCCTTATACTTCCCATATCTGAGCATTTAATTGTGTTAAAAGCACATTATTATGTCTCTACTGAGTAATTCAAACCTGAATCATACCAATATTGTGCAATTAATGTAACTGACTTGAACACCATTAGTGAAACAATTCCGATAAATACTATTGACTAATTGTGAATTCTAGCCCTTCGAAAGAAGGTCATTATATTTTTCGAGAAGCATCACGTATTTTTCCCTCCATAACTCAACCTCATCGGGATTGTTTTTTCCTGAAAAGGAAGAATCTTCAAACTTAGGTGCAGTTGATCCTCCGGGGTACAATTTAATTCCTTTGATATCACCGGTAAAATCATGATGTATTATTGTACCAATATCCATGATATAATCTATTGGTACAATGGCACTATCAAAAATTTGATACACCCATCTACGGCTTTTACCCATTTTCTGAGCAAGCTTCGTAATAGAATGACCGCTTTCTCGTACCGCCTTCTCAATTATTTCACCTTTGTGTTGCATTCTTCACAAATATGGTAAGTGAATCGTGCAATTTATTTCTCGCTTAACACACATTACTGTAAACTTTAATACGAGTATTTTGCAAAACACCCAAAAAAGGCGCGTAATAAAATATTTACGGCCAAGTGAAAATAAACAAAATCGGCTAAACGTGAGTAAAACTACTCATATAGAATTGTCGTCAAATTGCGATTAAAACTGTATTGATCTAATTCTTAGCCCTTAACAGATAAAAGAAATTTACAAATACAATTGCCATATTCGTAATTATGATAGGCCAAGAATCAAGAAGGATTCCATACCAAATAAAGAAACCACAACCAATAATATTTACAGTTCTGAGTAGTGTCATCTTCTTCATTAAGAAAGAAAGAAGCACGAAAAACGAGGCGGCATAGCCGATGAAATCTACTGCAGTAGGCATATTATTTAGGTATCAGTTATTTAAGGGCTATTCCAAGCTCTGTCAATTGAGCAGCATCCAGTGGAGAAGGTGCATCAATCATCACATCTCTACCGCTATTGTTTTTTGGGAAGGCAATGTAATCTCTAATAGATTCTGACCCCCCCATAGTCGCAACAAGTCGATCCAATCCAAATGCCAAACCACCGTGTGGAGGGGCGCCGTACTCAAATGCTGACATTAAGAAGCCAAATTGCGCTTCTGCTTCTTCATTCGTAAAGCCAAGTAAGTCAAACATTCTAGATTGCAGTTCTCTATCGTGAATACGAATTGAGCCTCCGCCAAGTTCAACGCCATTCATAGCAAGGTCATATGCATTTGCTCTAACCTTTCCTGGGTCAGTGTCAATCAAATCGAGATCTTCCGGCTTAGGCGATGTAAATGGATGGTGCATTGCGTGATAACGTCCAGATTCTTCATCCCATTCTAAAAGAGGGAAGTCAACAACCCAAAGAGGTTTGAATACATTTGGATTTCTAAGTCCAAGTTCGTCACCCATGTGCAAACGCAATTCACCCATTTGCTTACGCGTTCCGTCTAACGTTCCACTTAAAACAAGGATTAAATCTCCTGGTTTTGCATTGGCCGCTTTTGCCCATTCCGCCAAATCTTCTTGAGAATAGAATTTATCTACAGAAGATTTAAAAGTTCCGTCCTCATTGCAGCGCATATAAATAAGTCCTTTTGCACCAATTTGAGGTCGTCTAACCCAATCAGTAAGCTTGTCAAGTTGTTTTCTTGTATAAACGGCACATTGTTCTACATTGATCGCTAAAACTTGCTCAGCATCATCAAAAATTGAAAATCCCTTTCCTTTAGCAACAGGGTTCAAATCAACGAATTCCATTTCGAAGCGAATATCTGGTTTATCAGATCCGTAACGCTGCATTGCCTCTGCGTATGTCATTCGTGGGAATTTCGCATCCAACTTTACTCCTCTTACTTCACGGAATAGGTGTTGAATCATTCCTTCGAACATATTCAAAATATCATCTTGCTCTACAAATGCCATTTCGCAGTCAATTTGAGTAAACTCAGGCTGACGGTCGGCGCGTAAATCTTCATCTCTAAAACATTTAACGATTTGATAGTACTTATCAAATCCTGAAACCATCAATAATTGCTTAAACGTTTGTGGGGACTGTGGAAGCGCATAAAACTGTCCGGGGTTCATTCGGCTTGGAACTACAAAATCTCTTGCTCCTTCCGGAGTTGATTTAATTAAAACAGGTGTTTCAACATCTAAAAAGTCTTGTGAATCCAAATACTTTCTAGTTTCCAAGTTCACTTTATTTCTCAAGCGAAGTTTATCTAGAACTGGTTTTCTTCTTAAATCTAAATAACGGTATTGAGCACGCAACTCCTCTCCTCCATCGGTATTGTCTTCAATGGTAAATGGTGGGGTTAAAGATGCATTCAAAACAACCACTTTCTCAACAAGCAACTCAATTTCCCCAGTCTCGATGTTTGGATTTGCAGCGCTTCTTGCTGAAACTGTTCCAGTAATCTGAACAACAAACTCTCTACCAAGAGATTTTAATCCTTGCATTGCTTCTTCAGAAGACGTTTCTGATTGGCCCACAACTTGCGTAGTTCCATATCGGTCACGGACGTCAACCCAAATAAGATTCCCCTTATCGCGAATGGTTTGAACCCATCCTGAAAGAGTAACTGTTGAACCTATGTTTTCTGAGCGCAATTCGCCGCAAGTATGTGATCTGTACATGATTTAATTTTGAAAGAGCAAAGATAATGCAGAATTATGAATTCATAATTTATAATTGAATATTTATTGCTCCCCACCCTGCTTTTTAATCAATTTCAAGGACCAATAAATCATATTCAGAAATATTCCCATAAATATCGTCATTCCCCATGCTCTTGGATGATCAAAAGGATTCACGACTTTATTACCCACATCGTACATTAAATCGATTGGATGGCGAATAATATCCCAACTGTTTCATCGCAAATAGCGACCGAGACAAATCCGAAAACTTCCAATAAATAATAGGCTTGATGAAATTACAGCAATCCATTTTTTACTGATTTTGGTCGCCATTAATTTTTCAATGTCCCAAAGGCTCAAAAACCCAAATATCAATCCAACCCAAGCAAACCATAAAATAAGGATTAAATCAAACTACATTGGCATTGCTGAGCCCTTGCTCAGGTGAAACAGGTCCGTTAAAATGTAAGGCGCATTTGGGAAAAACAAAAGTCAAAAACAAGTTCCAATTAAGGAACAAATACATTTTTGACTCAGTATAGGAAACTCTGTAAAGTGAAAACCCTAGACAGAGGACAGATGCAATTATAACAAAAGAGCTTCGTTTAGCCTGTTGTTCTTCCGTAGCAGATCAATCATCACATATTAATTTAGAGCGTTTCGTTAGAAACGTCTTGCAATGAAAAACCGTATTTGACCTAAGGAAATTTAAGTTTTATTGGGAGTTGAATAATCTGGTTTTGTAGCCTTCTGTGATTAGCCTTTAATGAAATGAGCGTATTCTCCCCAATGCATAATCGTTTTACCATCTTTGAATTCGAAAACAACTGGAGTTCCTCGCGTACTTTCCCTATACTTTCCTTCCCCTTCGGGAATTAGAATATTGTCACGCTTATTGTCGAGATCTCTCCCGATCAAAACACCCTTCTTAAAAAACACCCTTACCTTATGAATCTCTCCGTTCCGTCCTTTAAATCTGTAATTCCCGAGGTACTTTTCTTGATCTTCTTCCGCTATTTCTATGAATTGAATTACTATCTGTTCATCTCGAACCCATTTATCTTTTCCTGGCACAGTTCTTTGGATTTCACGAATCAAACCGAATCCTCGATCAGAGTCTGTTAATACGACTATTCCATTCTGGGTTTTAAGGTTAAATAATGCTTCGTTTGTAAAACCATAATTTTTTCCTGAATGCCCAATGTAAAGTCCATCATCTCGCTTTTCAATAAAAAGGCCGAACCCATAGTTGTTTTTCACAGGTGTGATCATTTCATTGAA
>JABSPC010000559.1 GCA_013215515.1 Crocinitomicaceae bacterium | reverse complement strand
TTAATTGAGTTTGGAGAAGTGCATCTGCATTCGGCCCTAAGTCATAATATCCGTATGTTCCAGTTCCGCTTAATGTAAATGAAGTGTAGTATCCATTTCCCATGTCTGTATATACAGCAGGCATGATTGAACCATAAGGGCCAAAAGCTCCTGTCATATCATATGCATGAACCTCTTCAGTAGTCGCTCCGCCAACACCATTTACAAAAATTTCGAGTTCAACATCTGTAACACAAGATGCATCGTCTATGGAGGTAGTATTGAATTGAACCCAAGCTCTGTGTTCCAAATTTCCACAGCACACACCGATAAAAACATATGCAGGATTATTTACATAGTTATTTTGAGATTGCCATCCTCCCGTTGCTCCACCAAGTACTACGGTTGGATCAATAACAACTGGATATGTGGTGTTCGAATCCTTTAGCCAAGATACAGGTACAACGGTAGATACAAGCCAGCTGCTTCCATCTTTATTAATTATAAAAGCACCCTCAATCATCGAGCCTCCGTCGTTGGACATTCCTTGGCTATCAAAAAATACTGGTGCAGGAATTGTTAAAATATGATTATCGTTCTCGTCCATTATTTTAATTGCGCTTTGAACTAATTCAGAACTTTGAATTGAAAGCGGTTGTAAACTCCAATTCTCAGGAAGTACAAAGCGTTCTTGAAAACCAAAGTAGCCATTAGCTATGCCTGCTAATTCACTAGGCATACTACTAAGAATAAATTCGTTCTTAATTTCTCCTTTCAATATAGTGTAGTTATCAATGTATCCAGGGTAAACGTCGGCATATGTAACTTCATTAATGTCCAAGACTGTCGTTCCCAAGTTAGGCTCGAGATTCAAACTTTGTACACCGTTTAGTTTGGTATATGTTACTATATCCTTCATTGCATCAACATAAATTTTAGAGCCATCATAGTTTAATTCTATAATCGATCCAGAATTTAATTGAGTTGGAAAAGAGGATTGAATAACATTTTGAGTGTTTGTAAATCGCCCAGATGAAAATTCCAATTCGGTATTAATAGGGAACCATTCCCCGTCAATTTCATAGTTGAGTGGTTTAGGAGAAATAACTTCTTCTTTCGTTCCATCGCTCTTGACAAATAGGTCTGAGTAGAGGGTTCGCTTTATCGGAATCTCAGAGGTTTGTTGTGCAAGGCAGCCAAAGGGTGTAATAATAAGTGCTATAAGCACTTTATAATAGTAGTTCATATCAGGTGGTAGTTAGTTGCTGCAAATGTACTACAAATATGATTATCAAGCGGTTAATTCATGGCGGGTAAAATCACAATTGCGTTAATATTTTAACTAATGAACTAATTGTTAATAAGTTGGATGATTAGCACTTCGATTGAGGCTTATCAGGGCCGATAAATAAGTTTGTGGGTCATTTTATATAAAATTGTGGTGAATTAATTTTGCAATTCAATCACAGGTTGAGTGAATTCTTCAGAACTTCCATTCGTAATAAGTTTTTTACTCATCGGCTGATCATACAACTCTGGCATAAAGTATTTTCCTTTTTGTCCTTCGCGCTTTTCTACAACAACATCAGCCTTTTCTGGATAAGCTCGCATATACGGATCATTTCTTTCCGAATAGACCGTCCATGAAACCTTTAATCCTGCCGTTCCTCCTCCAATTATGAATTGACCATTAGAGATTTCTTCCTTAATAAATAACTGAGCATATGCACCTACAGGCGTTAAATTGTAACTCGGGTTTTTATTGATATCCTCATAGTAGTCAGGTAATTCAATAACTGCTTCACCATTTTCATTGAAAACAGCATTGCCTCTGTAGATGTTCAGTACTTCGTTCGACTCCATGGAGAAGTGTCTCAAAAATTTATTCTCAGGATCTTGCGGATGGTCAATAATAAAAGTCTTCGTTCCCGTTGCTCCAAAATCTCCATTTGACAATACGCCATAAGCTCCTGCAACAGCACCCAGGTATCTGTCTTCTCCGACAACACCCATATAGCCTCTTCCGGCAACTCCAACACCATTTCCAAGAGGTAATACAGCATCATAGTTTTCACCCCATACAGCATTTCCTGTACTTTGTTGTGTTTCAGCTACAACTCCGTTAAATCCAACACCATAAACACCATGGCCACCATTGGTTCTCAGATTGGATCCATATACAGCTGCTTCCGCAGTTGCAGATGATTGTACTTGCCCAGAAACTCCCCAAGCAGCTCCATTAGAATTTCCAACTACCGCAGAGGCAACTGTAGAATTTGAATTTGTTGAACTTTGAATCGTTGAAAATGTATTTGCAGTCGATGTTGCGTCTGCAAGTATTGCAACTCCTGTATTCGTGTTTTCTGTTCTTAGAGCTATTCCGTTGGCTGAAGCGGTAGTTATTTCAACTTCACCTGCATCCGCTGTAATGGTGCCTCCTAGTCCAGCTCCACCTTGGTCATATGCTTCGTTCAATGTGTTTCCACCTCCAGTTAACGTTACTGTGTTTCCCCCTGAAATAGTAAGATCTTGCCCTACCAATTGAAGTGATTGAATTTCGTTATTCGGATCCGCATCTGCATCATCAACTAAATCAACAGCTACACTTCCAGCTGTCTCGGCATACAATGAGTAAGGAACGCTAAGGAATTGTGACGTTCCTGAAATTGTATATACTGTTCCTCCTGTTGGGTCTGTTTCCGTTTTAAGGTAGTATGGTCCGTTTGCCCAGTCGATTGCATCAAATGATCCCGCTACAACAGTTCCGCTACCTATCTCTAAGGTAGCCAATCCGTTCACGTTTGTAGTTGGACTGTGTGTTTCAATGTAAACGGCTACTCCAGTTGGTGATGTTTGAAGAATACTAATTTGCATTCCAATAGCTGAACTTGAAACAAGTTGATTTGATCCATCTCGCACCACGGCTTGATAGGTAATTTCTTGAGGTGATTGTGCCCATACACTGCTTGTTATTATTAATGCTAAAATTGTAAGTAATTGTTTCATAATTAGGACTTTGTTTTAATTTTTTAACTGCGCTAACGCTTGTTGTATCAAATGCTAATGCATTCTCTTATCTTAGTTTTTAACGATTTTGATTGATTGAATATTATTTGTTGAGTTTCTGATCGTAAGGTTGTATTGTCCCTTAGCGAATGTTCTCATATCGATTTGTGTTTCAGAAGCTTCTACAATTCCTTCCACAACTATTTTGCCATTTAGATCATACAATGAATAGCTTAAGTCGCTCGTGAAATTTTCGAATTGAAGAATTATAAACTCATTTGTTGGATTTGGAAAAAGTAAGACGTCTATAAATTGAGCTTCTTTAATTCCCAATTCATAAAATTCATAAGGTTGTTGTACTCCTTGATTGATGGAGCCGTTTGTGCCTTGGCTATTGGTGTAGTCAATTTGACCAACTGAATAGCTAACCGTTCCACCAGATCCTATAGCTTCTCCACCGCTGGAAACGGTATTTTGCTGAGAGAAACTGAGCATGCTTAAGCAGGCGAAAAAGCCTGTGGTCGCAATTTTTTTCATATAGTAGTATTGTTTGATTGTCTTAAATATAAGGCATTTAGATCATTTTTATGGAAGGAAATCCAGTTTAAATTGACTCTAGATTAATATCTTAAATTTTAAGGTGAGAATTAGTAAGAATAGAACTTCCATGTTAACTTGGGATCGTGATAAAAATCTACTCTCATACTGTAGCTAAAGTTGATGTTTCAATTCGGTTGGTTGATTATACAATTGGAATTTTCCCTCAAGTTATGACTAAGAATGCAGTTAAGAAAGCATTGAAAAGGTCAGAGTTACTTATAAATTCAATCAAAGCTGAATCAGGATTCTGGATCAAAGAAGGGGATGTAATTGAGTTTGTAGATCCTCAAAATAGAATTCCAAAGGAGTTTCCCCTAGATATTGAAATTGTTTTTCAAGATGATTATTTATTGATTGTCAATAAGCCTTCAGGATTGGTTGTTAGTGGGAATCAGTTTCGAACTCTAGAAAATGCATTGGTGAATTCCATCAAACTTTCCTCCCAAGCTGATGCCTTAAAATGGGCTAAACCTGTTCATCGCTTGGATTCTTCAACGAGTGGGTTGGTTCTATTCGCTAAGACGGCGGAAACACACAGGACGCTTTCATCGATGTTTGAAGATAAAACAATTGAGAAGAAGTACAGAGCTGTCGTTCAAGGAAAACCGGATGAGTCTATTGTGATAAAGGAC
>JABSPC010000558.1 GCA_013215515.1 Crocinitomicaceae bacterium | reverse complement strand
TAATTTACGATGATTGGGGAGATGGATTGGAAGGAACTGCTGAGCCTGGTTGTAATACTGATGGAACGTATTCTATCACTGACCAATGGGGACAACCGTATGTTACCATGCAAAATGTAGCTTTTGGTTCTTCTGAAGCTAGTAACTTCTGTATAGTACTTGGAGTTGATGAGTTAGATAACAACCAGGTTAACGTTTATCCAAATCCAAGTGAAGGATTGTTCAATGTTCAAATGAAAAACTTCACAGGAGAGAATCACACCGTGATTGTTACTGATATTTCTGGAAGAGTTGTTTTGAACAAACAAGTGAGTGCTGGGACTTTCCAATTGGATTTATCTGGTGCAGCTGGAGGTTCGTATATGATGACGATCCAATCAAATACAACTAAAATGGTGAAAAGAATAGTAGTGAATAACTAATCTTAGAATCTTAAAAAAATAGTAAGGGTCTCGGTTTAATCGAGGTCCTTTTTTTTGTCCATCACTTTGTGGTAACAATGTCAAAAGCTAATGGCTTTTTAGTAATTTTACGCACGTTAAACAAACGTATTTTTCATTCATAAAAGAGCATTAATTCTATGGGTATTATCAAAATTAATGGGCACGGTCATATTCTTCCTGAACCTAAGGAAATTCCTCGTTTTATGAAGGAGAAGAAGCTGTTTTGGATTGATGATGATAAGAAATTCATGCGTCAAGGTGATTGGGCACGTCCGATTACAGATGATAGCTTCTTTTTTAATGAAAAGTTGGAATGGATGGCAAAGCACAATATCCATCACGGTGTGATGCTTAATTTGTCACAAGTATATTGTAATGGTTGGGCGAGAGCCGATGCTTTTGATGCGATTCGCTGGCAGAACGACTTTAATGCAAGCGTGCAACAACGCCGTCCTGATAAATTCACTTGTGGATTTGTAGTTCAGCCTTTGTTTCTTGAGGATGCACTGAAAGAAATCGATAGATGTGTAAATGAATTAAAGATGAACTTGCTTTGTTTGCCTTCTCATTTTCTGAATAAAGATGAAGAATGGGTTTCTGTAGCAGATGATAGTGTTCTTCCAATATTTGAATTGGCAAATGAATACGGCTTAGCGATTGAAATACATCCATATGATGGTCAGAAGATGGTCAAGTTGAAGGATGAGTACTGGCGTTTCCATTTGGTTTGGATGATGGCACAAACAGCAGATACATTGCATTTCTTCACATTGAAAGATTTCGTGCATAAATTCCCGAATGTCAGGACTTGTTTTGCGCATGGTTGTATGCTTGGACAGGCCAATTATGGACGAAGATTACAAGGTTTTGATGGGAGGCCTGATTTGTTTGAAAAAGCTCAAGATCCTCGTTCTTCATTAGGACATAAAAACTTATTCTTCGATACTTTGGTTCATGATTCTTATACGCTTCAATTGTTAAAGCATCGAGTAGGACCCGGTCAAATTGTAGCCGGTTTGGATGACCCATACCCATTGGGAGAGATGGAAGGGATTGGAACTTCATTTCCTGGTCGTGTAATTGAATATGCGGTGGAGATAGATATTATCACCCAACAAGAATCGAATGATATCTGGTACTCAAATGTACTTCGATGGCTAGGGAAAGAAAAGCTTTAGACTTTCGGGAAATCTAACAATCTAACAATCGAATAATCGATCTGTCGAGTTATTATTACCTTTACCGACCAATTAAAAGTAAATGGCACAAAAACCTTCCATACCAAAAGGAACCAGAGATTTTCTACCGGCTGAAGTAGCGAAAAGAACATACATTTTCGATACCATTCGTAAGTCGTTTGAAGTTTATGGATTCGCCCCAATTGAGACACCTTCATTTGAGTTGTCTACTACATTATTGGGTAAATATGGAGAAGAAGGTGATCGGTTGATTTTTAAAATTCTAAATTCTGGTGATAAGGTTAAAAAAGCTGATTTACAGGCTTTGGAGGATAATAACCTTGCAAGGTTTTCGAATTCATTGTCTGAAAAGGCATTGAGATATGATTTGACGGTTCCTTTTGCAAGATTCGTAGTGCAACACCAAAATGATCTTTCTTTCCCATTTAAGCGGTATCAAATTCAACCAGTTTGGAGAGCAGATAGACCTCAACACGGAAGGTATCAAGAATTTTTTCAATGCGATGCAGATGTCGTAGGAAGCGATTCGCTTTTATATGAAGTTGATTTTGTTTTACTATTTGATGAGGTACTGACGAATTTGAACCTTCCTGATTTTACAATTCAAATTAACAATAGAAAAATCCTTTCCGGAATTGCTGAAATAAGCGGAGAGTCGGATAAGTTGATTCAAATTACGGTTGCAATTGATAAATTAGATAAGATTGGAAAAGAAGGTGTTGTAAAAGAATTAGCTGAGAAAGGGCTTTCGGCTCAGGCTCTTGAAAAAATAAACCCACTGTTTGAGATTACAGGTAGCACTAAAAGTCGCTTGAATCAAATGAAAGAATATTTAGCATCAAGTGAGATTGGATTAGAAGGTATTTCAGAAATGGAATTTGTCTTAGAACAAGTCGAAGAGCTTGGTTTGAAACGTGCTAAAGTAGAGTTTGATGTGACCCTTGCGCGCGGATTGAACTATTACACCGGAGCAATTTTCGAGGTAAAGGCGAATGGTGTTAATATGGGGAGTATTTGTGGTGGTGGACGTTACGATGATTTAACCGGGATTTTCGGAATGAAAGATATGTCTGGAGTTGGAATTTCTTTCGGTGCCGATAGAATTTATGATGTCCTGACGGAATTGGAGTTGTTCCCAGAAGCCGTAGACAATACACTGGATCTTTTATTTATCAATTTTGGAGAAACGGAAGAGAAGTTTTGTTTGAAATTGGTTAAACAAATGAGAGCAGCTGGAATTTCATCTGAATTGTATCCGTCGTCTGCTAAAATGAAAAAGCAAATGAAATATGCCGATGATCGCAATGTAAAGAACGTAGCTTTGATTGGGCAGAATGAGATCGATAAAGGAATCCTTTTAATTAAAAATATGGAGAGCGGTGAGCAAGCTGAATTGAGTTTTGATCAGGCCGTATCTCAATTGAAAGCTTAAAATGGGAAAATTTGTAATTAACAATCAGTCAATTTCATTAACTCAGTTAGATGAAGTTCTTAAGTCTGGAGTAGAGGTTGTTGTCAGCGATGAGGCGAAAGCAGTAATTGATAAATGTAGAGCATATCTCGATCATAAAGGTCAAGATAAAGGGAAGTTAATTTACGGAGTCAATACTGGTTTTGGATCGTTGTGCGATACTGCCATTTCTTCGGGCGACTTGGAGCAACTTCAAAGAAACCTAGTTATTTCTCATGCATGTGGAGTTGGAGAAGAGGTTCCCGATCATATTGTGAAAAGGATGCTTTTACTCAAAGCTATTGGGTTGTCTCACGGTAATTCGGGAGCGCAACTTCAAACAATTGAGCGCCTATTGTTTTTCTATAATAACAATATTATTCCTGTTGTATATCAACAAGGAAGCTTAGGGGCATCAGGTGATTTAGCGCCTCTTGCTCATATGTCATTACCGATCTTAGGAGAAGGTGAAGTCTATTTTAAAGGTGAGAAGAAAGCAAGTACAGACGTTTTAAATGAATTTGGATTAAGTCCAATTGTTTTAAGATCGAAAGAAGGGCTTGCACTTTTGAATGGAACACAATTTATGAGTGCTTATGGTTCGTTTGCTGCGTCGAATGCCAAGAAGTTGTGGAATCAGTTCAATTTAATTGGCGCATTGTCTCTCGAGGCCTACGATGGAAGAAAGAATCCATTTCAAGCCAATGTGAATGAAATCCGAAATCAGAATGGGCAAATAGAAACGGCGAAAGTATTCCGTGAAATATTGAATGGAAGTGAAATGATCGATAGAACGAAGCAGCATGTTCAAGATCCCTATTCATACAGGTGTATTCCACAAGTTCATGGAGCCTCAAAAGATGCTATTGATTATTGCGCAATGATTATCGAGCGCGAAATAAATGCAGTTACGGATAATCCAACGGTTTTTGTTGACGAAGATGACGTCGTGTCCGCAGGAAATTTCCATGGTCAGCCCTTAGCGCTTTCAATGGACTTTTTAGCAATTGCTTTGGCAGAGTTAGGGAGCATTTCTGAACGTAGAGTTTACAAGCTTATTTCAGGAACTAGAGGTCTTCCCGCATTTCTTGTTGCTGAACCAGGCTTGAATTCTGGATTTATGATTCCTCAATATACGGCTGCTTCAATCGTAAGTCAAAACAAACAACTATGTGCTCCTGCGAGTATCGATTCTATTGATTCTAGTAATGGTCAAGAAGATCATGTGAGCATGGGGGCTAACGCAGCGACTAAATTGTATCGTGTGATTGAGAATTGCTATTCGATTCAGGGAATTGAATTGCTTAATGCAGCTCAGGCGATGGATTTTAGAACTGAAAAAAGTTCGGTTAAAATTGAAGCGCTAAGAGCCGCTTATAGAAAAGACGTTCCATTTGTTGATAACGATATTTATCTTCACCCCCTAATTAAGGCAAGTATTGGTTTTGTTAAAGCCATGCGTTAAACTTATTTTTAAATAAAAAATCATCAATATGAATCAAATAGATAGCGACGAAATAGAAGGAAGAGGAAAAATACCTAAGCGATTGAAAGTGCTTTGCATTTTAAGTTTCATTTGGATGGGACTTATTGTTATTGATAGTGCTGGAGGATTAATTGGTGGGCCTGGTTCTCCTGAGGAAATGAAACTTGCAAAAGTTGAATTAGCAAAAACAATCACAGAATTGAAGAAGCAAGGGGCTGATTCTTGGATACCTTTTGTTCAGAAGATAGAACGGATGGGAGATCAGATGAACCAGAGTTATTATTTGATGACTACGACAAATTTGTTGGTTTATCTCTTTGGCGCTTTTGGTGTCTACCTCATGTTTAATGGGGCAAAGTTAGGCTTTCACGTGTATATAATTTATTCTCTTTTGTCAGCAGCAACAATATATATGTATGTTTCTGTTGGTAATGTACCTTTAGCTTATCCTATTGTTAGCTTGGCTATGTCTGGATTATTCATAATAATGTATTCCAAGAGTCTAAAGTGGTTGAGGTAGGCTAAGAATTTAAATTCAGATGCGGCTCATAATCTTCTTACTGTTTGTTTCAATATTCAATCCGAATGATGGAGTTGCTCAGGGTTTGGAGTCCATTTATTCCGGAGAAGAAAGAAGCGCCGACATAGGTAGAATTAAGAGAAAGTATGGCAAGCTTAAGGAGGAGTCGATCTCTAAAAATGAACTGAATGGGTATCTAAAGAATAATGTTTTAGGGTTACCCTTTTAGATCGCAGAGTATTTGATTGACTGGTAGGTGATTGGTTTTTCTTTAATCATTCTATAAAGAAGTTTTTCTAGGATTGTTTCTCTGAAATTCAATCGATTAAACCGAAAGAAATACTCTTCAATATATTGATTTAGAGTCTCTTTGTTGCAGTATGAATGCACGCCTCTCAACCAGTTTTTGAAGTTTCTTATTTGAAGATGTAACATTTTGAAAT
>JABSPC010000557.1 GCA_013215515.1 Crocinitomicaceae bacterium | reverse complement strand
GATAATCGTCACTACTTTCCATAGCTTTTTGAATCTTTCGCTTAAAAAACCAACACGTTTTTTGACTTAGGCCAAACTGCCTACTCAATTCCAAGGTTGACATCCCTTTCTTGTTGACACTTAACTGATAACAGATGTAAATTACTTTCTGTAATGGAAATTTTAATTTGTGAAACAATGTGTTGGAAGTTGGTTATTCTTCATATCCACAAGATTTACAGCGTTTATTATAGCTTGTCTTTCCTTGTTTACTTTCGATCGAAAGGCATTTAATACAGTGGTAGCCCAAAGTCCATTTCTGATTGAATAAATGAACCATACAACTATGCTCATTTGGAAAACGTTTCATTAGATCGAATAATGTGAAGTCTTTTCTTTCCATAATTTCCTTTTTTATCAAAATTATGACCGCACAACGTAAACTATTTATGGTATGACGACTTAAGTAATTAATCCAAAAGAGATATTTGTATCATTCGCCTTTCTATAGTTGATTTCCGTGAAGTTCAAATTAATGATGGCCAGTTGTATTTCGGCAAGAGCATTACTCGAAATGTTTTCATAGATTTTATTAAATACATGAATTTTAGATCTTAAAACTTCACTTTTTTCTTGTGTATAAGCCCTGAAAAAAGATTTGATTTTTGTCGTTGCTTCATCAAAATTTTCAACAAAAGACGAGTCGTTTGATTGTTTTACAAGAAGTTCTGCCGTGATTAAGTCATTGGCTTCTTTCTCGCTAAATTGAACCGGAGCAACAGTATAGCCATCCATTAAGGTATATCCAACTCCCTCAATTGTGATTACTGGAACACCTGCTTCTTCGAGTTTTGGTATATCTCGATATATGGTTCTAACACTCACGTCAAACTTTTCCGAAAGCTCAGTAGCTGTGATAATCCTTTTTGATTTTAAAAGAGCAAGAATCGATATGAGACGTGATAACTGCGACATAGAACAAAGATATAGTTAAAGATTAGTTATTCTTGAAACCAAAATATCATTCTAAAATGAAGTAGTTTCAAAAGACTAGGTTATAACCTACATAGCTAGTGCATTAGTAGAATTATTCTTGGCCCCCTTCAGACTAAGTGACTTCGAAAATTGGAGTTGTTTGAAGCTCTCGGCTGTGTCGAGAGACGAGTTCTTCAATTTTAAGTCATGTGGCTTAAAGGGTAAGGATATTTTACTGCACTAAAGGGCTTTTGGGCTTACTTTTTTAGCTCTTGAAAAAAGTGAGAAGATAGAATCAATCATGGTTTAAATTCTCATTAACAATGGTAGCGAACCAATAGAGATTGGCTACCTAATTTTAGGATTGAAATTTTAGTTCATTGAATGAAGTGCAACTTTGTTTCCTTCAGTATCCATGAAAAGAGCCATGAAGCCATTTTCTCCAATAGAAGTTTTCGGCATGATGACAGTTCCTTCAGCCATCTCAATGCGAGACAAAGGAATTTTCAAGTCTTCACCAACGTTGAGGTAGACTGTACTTCCTTCCGCTGATGGATTAAACCCTTCCATTTGAACTATAGCTCCTCCTAGCTGTTCCTCCCATATCGTATGTCAGGATACCGTATTTCATATTTGGATCAGGCATAGTATGATCAACTACTTGCTCTCCTAAAAGTGCTCAATAAAACTTTTTTGCTCTTTCGAAATCTGTTACTGGAATTTCAAACCAGTTAATTGTATTCTTCATTGTATCTGTTATTAAACGTTATTACTGATACAAATGTATGCGCGATAGTGTCAGATCGTGTCAGGGGTTAAAATTATTTTTCTTTATTAATCCAAGCGTCAATGCGTTCTTCAAAAATGTAAAGAGGAACACAACCTGTTTTTAAGAAAATATCGTGGAATGTTCGAATGTCATATTTATCTCCCAATGCCGCTTCTGCTTTTGCGCGCATTTTAAGAATGTGAATCATTCCGATTTTATATCCTGTTGCTTGTCCAGGCATAACGATATAACGCTCAATTGCTTTTGTACAAGAGTTTTGCGAATTCGGTGTGTTCTCCATTAAATATGCGATCGCTTCTTCTCGCGTCCATCTTTTCTCATGCAAACCTACATCAACTACAAGTCTGCAAGCGCGCCAAAGTTCCATTGCTAGTCTTCCAAAATCAGAGTAAGGGTCTTTGTAGAATCCCAATTCTTTAGGGAGGTATTCACAATAAAGTCCCCATCCTTCGCCATAAGCGGTATACCACAATCGTTTTCTAAATTCAGGAAGTTCTGTCAATTCTTGTGCAATTGAGCATTGCATGTGGTGCCCTGGAATCCCTTCGTGAAATGCCAAGGCTTCCATTTCATACTTTGGCATATCAGCCATTTTGTATAGGTTAGCGAAGAACGTTCCTTTTCGTGAACCATCTGGGCTACCTTCTTCATAAAATGCTTTTCCTGCTGATTTTTCGCGCCATCCTTCAACCGCTTTCACCTTCATCTTCGCTTTTGGTTTGGTATGAAATACTTCATCGAGTCTTGCTTCCATATCATCGACAATTTGCTGATAACCAGCCAGCATTGTTTCTTTTCCTTCTTCCGAATCAGGATAATAGAACTGCTTATCGACTTTCATGAATTTGAAAAAATCTTGAAGTGATCCTTCAAACTTAACTTGATCCATAATGGCTTGCATTTCGCCGTGAATTCTAGCAACCTCGTCTTTTCCTGTAGTGAAAATTTCACTTCCTGTAAGGGATGTTGTTGTCATCTTCTCCAAACGGTACTGGTAGAATTCATCACCATCAGGGAACTTCCAAACACCATCGTCTGTCGTTGATTTGGATTCTAGAATTGTTAGGTGATCAATTAATTTTTGATAAGCAGGATTAACATGGTCAGAAATAGTTCGCATCGCTGAAATAGTGATGTCGACTTGGTCCTTTTGGTTAATTCCCGCTTTTTCCATTTTAGCAACAAGATCATTGATAAAGATGTTGTCCTCTGGTTTTACAGAATCTCCCATTATGTTTTTACAATCGCTTATTGCGTATGGAAAAACGAATTTTGGAGGAATAATCCCTTTTGCTTCTCTAATGTTCAAGTTATCTATTACTTGATCGAATGCTTTTTCAAATGCTTTCAATCGAGTTACATAAGCTTTAGCATCTTCAATATTGTTAATTTCATGCTTATTCATCATAAATGAAGGAAGCCCCGCCTGAATTCCATGCATTTGAGAAACAGGGTAATCATAGTGGCGGTATTTTTCAAAATCAATTTTATTTTTCAATTGATCTTCAAACAGTCGATACGAGATCTTACTTTGTTCATCTAGTTTGTCCATGTCGAACTCACGAAGTCTTTTCAAGTCCTTTTTAGCTTGCTCAAGTCTTTCTAATTCATACTCCTCTGACATATCATTCAACTCTGATTGACGGTCTTTTCGCCCAACGGATGTTAAGTCTTGAGGTTTTAACATCAAGTCACGCTCGTAAACCTCGTTAAGCCATATTTTTAATTCCTTGGATTCTTGGAGCTTTACGGCGTCATCGGCATTTTCATCTGATTCAGTCGTTCCGCATGATGCGATAATTAAGAGAAGAGTGAAAACTGGAATGATTGTTTTAAAAGGAGATTTGAATGGGTTGATCATTTCTATTTTTGTGTTATTTGGCTAATTGTCTAGCCAGAATTTAACTTTAAAGTTAAAAAAAAGTAGCTTGGAATTCCTTCGATATTGATGAGTGGTAATATTCAATTCTAAGCATGAGTAAAACTACTTAGTGCGGGTATTCTCAATCAGAGCAGGACTTTTATCCATTTGTAATGGATTAGTTCGTTAGCTGTCTATGTTTTTCATTATCAAATGGTTAATTTAGCGGTATGAATTTGGAGAGCACTTTTTTTAAACAAATAGCGGAGAATAATTGGGACCCAATAGTTTTTGCAGATTTGAAAAACGAAGTAGTTTATGCTAACCCAGCAGCTTATACACTTTACGAGTTTGAACCTGGAGAGTTAATTGGCCAAAATGTCGATGTATTTAATGCAAAGACATCGCATGATACAAGTCACATTGTTCAATCTATAATTGACAATGGTGGATGGTCTGGAGAGTTGATGCAGCGAAAGAAAAATGGGGAACATTTTTATGCCCATTTAACTGTGTCGTTAATTTTTGTAGAGGACGGTGAACCCGTTGGATATGCTTCAAATAGTAAGGACATTTCAGAGCGTGTAAAAGCGAAGGAACTACTTGAAACGGCACTTAAGGAAAAAGAAGTTTTGTTTCAGGAAATTCATCATCGGCTAAAGAATAATTTGGCAATTATTTCGAGTATTCTAGAATTACAAGCAGATAAGAGCGACGATCCAAAATTTGTACGTGCAATAAGAGATAGTCAGCGAAGAATAAAAACGACAGCTTTGGCGCATGAGATATTGTATGAGACAGATACAATTGGGCCTGTTGATTTGAATAATTACGTCGAAAACCTCTCGAATAACGTACTCGATTCATTTGTCGAAGAAAATTCACGTATCAGTCTTAAGAAACATATTGATATTGAAAATCTGGATATTGACCACGCTATACCGTTGGGGCTAATTATGAATGAATTAATGACGAACTCCTTCAAACATGCCTTTCCAGAAAAGCGAGATGGAGAAATTCAGATTCGAATAGTTCAAGAAGGAGATATGATCAACTTCAAATTTGAGGATAATGGAATAGGTTTGCCCAACGCTTTTGATATTAACTCATCTGGATCAACTGGAATGATCGTTGTGAATTCACTTATTGACCAATTGGAGGGGGAATTGGAGATTAATTCAGAAAATGGAACGCATTATTCAATAACATTTAAATCAAATTGAGTTGAAGGTAATTATCGTTGAGGACGAAATGTTAATCGCTCAAGTTTCTAAGATGCAACTTGAGAATAATGGCATAGAGGTAATGGGATTAGCGAGATCTTCAGAGTCATTCTGGAAATTAATGAATGATTCTATTAGAGTTGTTTTGATGGACGTTAAATTGAAACAAAACGAGAGTGGTATTGAATTAGCTCAGGAGATCAGAATTAAATATCCTTTACTTCCTATAATTTTCACTACTGGTAATACCCGCAAATTTGTTGAAGATAAGTTTAAAGTAAAGGACGGAATAAAAGTTTTAAATAAGCCAATGGTCTATTCAGAGTTAATTGAATTGATTCGAACGATGTCTGCAAATTAGGCTTCGAAATTAATCAGAGAATACGCCGTTGTGAATCGCCATCATTGTTCGTTCTAAGATATCTATAGCTTGATCTAGGCACGATGAGGGGATTGTAGTCACGGGGTTATCCCATTGATTGTTCTGGATGAGTTTAAGCATAAACTGCCCATCATTTTTTTTGACATTTCCATACCATCCAAAATCAACGATTAGGTCATTTTCCTCAAATGTAGCTTGGAATAAGTCCTCATTCAGGTACATCAAATTCTCGATTTCGCTAAAATCAGTTTTGGGATCGTAATTGTAGAATTCATGACTTACCAGATTGAAGCTGTCAGGGATTTCGATTTCTATAAGAGGGCGGAGAACGGAGACCATATTATTTTATATTTTCAATTTCCATTGCGAAAGAATGAGCGTAACAATTACATCTGGCCACGTTTCGAAAGAAGTGAGGTTTGCCATAACTGGAAGGGTTGTCGTATTGATCAATTTGTCATTATCAATAACAAACATTTGAGCGCTGTAGGTCAATTCCATTCCGAACGGGTTGACTACCTTGAGCATCATAGATTGGCTTTTTTTGTCGGCAACCGTTTGTGAAAAATTTAATTCGATTGTTGTCTGTGGCTTCAGGTTTTCTTTCACAACTTTCATTGATTTAATAATACCACTGGTGAAAGTTTCAACTTCTACAAATATTGATTCACCTGGGTAAATCTGAAGAACATTTGTTGCAACGAAGTAAGGCGTAGCTTCAATTTCTTGTCTGTAATAATTGATACTGTCAACGGGTAAGACAAGACTGAAGGCTTCTCTATTTGGCAAATCATTCTGAGCAAATGTCATCGATCCAAAGACACAAAAAAGAGCTAATATAATTAGTTTCATATGAGAAATATTAGAATTAGTGCAAGTTAAGAAAACCCAATCAATTAGAATTTAATAATTGGTTGAAGTTGTGATTATTTCAACTCGAGATACCTTTCGAAAATATCAATCTAAAACGACAGTTTTAACAAACTCTCCTTCTTTCCAGTTTTCAACCCGCAGCAGGGTATTGTCAGAATCATAAAAGTACATCTTACCTCTCGAGACCTTACCGTCTTTGCATTGCCCAGTATAGATATATTGACTGTGCTCGTTTGCTTTTTTGATTGTTCCTTTTTGGTCTGAGCACAATGCCTTATCACTATATTGGTTGATCCACTCTGGGTTTAATCTCCAACTTTTAGTTTTATCGATCGCCTCGGAAGTCTTCAAAGGATTGGTATCTGTTTTTATATAATCGATTCGTCGTTGATCCTTTTCTCCCCATATTACATTTGACTTTTCTTAAAAAGGTGATGTAGTCTCTTTCCTAAGGACATTGCAGCTGTCCGGATAATAGAATTTTGTTTGCAACTGATTGATGGACTTCTGATAGATTTTAATACGCTGATAACAGCCATTTTCAAGATAGAAATACGCCGTATCCCTTATTTTACCTACTGAATCATAATATTCATGTGAATTGATAACTCCGTTCAAATAATACTTTTTTCGTGAGTTGATATAAACTTTATTGTGATAGGTTCCTTCTTCCTTGAGGGTTCCAGTCTGCCAATATTTTTTGTACTCACCGGCAGGTTTATTGTCTTTGTAATTGCCCTTCAGCCTAACATGAATTCCATCTTTGTAGTAAATTTTCCACAAACCCTCTTTCCTGTCATCGATATAAAATCCTTCTTTATAAATTTGATCATCCGGAATTCCGACCTTGGGTTGGTCTTTACCATAAATGATCCAATAGCCTTGCCTTTTACCGTTTTTATCAATATTATTTAGGGTGTCACTTTGAGACCAAGCAATTGATTGAAATAGTAAACAAGCGAAAAGGAGGAAGTTATTTTTCATATTAATTACCGAAATATATTTTCATTGGTTCGAAGTAATGTTCTACCCATCCTGCTTCGTATTGAGATTCGCCTTGAGGAAGGTTCGTATGAATTAATGTGAATTCGCAAGCACCATCAACGTCCTTTAAGCGAATGGTTAAGGTAGAATCTTCATCTCCATCTTCGAATTCATCAGTACGCCAAGATTGAACAATCTCTTCGTCCACAGTCAGTGAAACGTTTTTTCCAGAAATGTACCCATCCCATGTTGTAAACGAACCTCCAACTTGATCAGAACAAACTGCAGCTCCTCCCGTCATATGAGTATGCCTTTGACTACTTAGCCAGACTTCGTACATCACCGAAGCGGTAGTGTTAAAGGTTTCTTTGAGTTCGATCGATTCTTTCATAAATGGGGAAGTATTAATACGTTGGTAAGTTACGAATAGATTTTATCTCGCCCAATCATCGCGGTTCAAAACTTTAACTTTTCCTTAACCCATTTTAGGTATTCCTTAACACTGAAAGGCCTCAGCTGCCTATAACTTTGTTCTAGTGGTAATTCAAGTTAAATATAGAAAGATGAAAAGATTATTTTTAGTATTCGCTTTAGGGTTCTTTTCAATCAGCTTAAGTTTTGCTGGAGGAAATCCTGAAATTCAACTCAATCCCTATTCGGAATATTTTGTTTTGGTAAGTTTCAGGATTGTCAGTGGTGAAATCAAGATTGAGGACATCTCAGGATCACAAGTCGAATAAAAAGCGTTCAGATCAATCATTTCTATTCATTCCCCATAGGGTTAAAATTACTTGCTTCCGAAGGAACGCTCAACAGTAAGCACTGCCTATCGTAGTTTATTCCATTCTTCTTCTGACAAAGTATCCGTTAGCTCTAGTGTGATCGTTTCTCCATTCTCTAGATGACGTTCATATTTCAGATATTGATTCTCTTATTGAATAATAGCTGTATTGCCAAAATTCCATCTCGTCATCGCTTTGCTCATCTTCGAAATGATAGACACCTTTGAACTTAGCGACTTCATGATGCTCGCCCATTACCTCAATGTTATCCATGCTTATGAATTTCTACTCCTCTTAAATAGTAATTTGTTTTGGGGAATCCTCCACCCATTCCGATTTTGACTTCGGGATACTTCTCTTTAATGTATTGTGCACATCGAAAGGCACTGAACAGGTTTCCTGGAAATGGAACAGAGAGACATTGCACTTCCACTAATCTTGACCTACAAAAAAGAGCCACTCCTTTGAGTGGCTCTTTTTAGGTCGATAATGATCAAATTGGCAATGTATTATTCTATTATTCAACTACGATTCTCTCCATTTTGAGGGCGCCATTTGAAAGATTCCCCATTTTAATAAGGTACACTCCAGCTGCGGAATATGACATATCTAAATGATAGTTATAGCCTTCCCCTTCTTTTTTGAGATTATTGTAAGCCACAACTTGACCGTTAATGTTATAGATAGCGATCGAAATTATTCCGTCAAAATCAGATTCAAGAGAAATATCATATTGGTTATTTTCCAGAGTAGAAATCTGCATCTGAGCACTCTCCATTGTGATATTATCAATACCACTTGTACCACCTGCAATTACAAAGGTATAGTCATGCGTAGTACCATTCTCCATTGATTCACATGGATCATTCAAATCACCATAAAAGTCAGTATCTCCCGCTCTAATACGCATTCTGTGCGCTCCAGGTGTGGCAGTAGCTGCAATCGTGAACGAAATCGTTATATCAACGGCGTCAGGATTCACAACTTCGTCTGCAAATATTTGTTCGCCAGCAGCAAACACACCATTATCATCATAATCGATCCACATGGAAGCCATTTCTGATAGTGCATTATATCCTGTCTGTACAACCATATCGTATGAACTACCTGCATTTAATGTAGTACTCATAGCAGTGAAATCATCGTATCCAGTAATACAAGGAATCGCATTATTGACGATCGTACCTATTACTAGTTTCGTAATTCCATCGCTGTGTGAGCAATCACTTGGAGGAGTACAATAGATAATCCCGTTGATTACATTTTTACAAGTCTCGTCATTACTTATATTAGTATCCCCTGTCAAGTTTGTTTTTGCACAGATGTCAAAACTTCCAGCTGCTGAAAGATCAGCTTGTGTCGCAAATGTGTAAGAGACAATCGATCCAGACGTTATTATACCAGTATAGGTTTCAACAACAGCAGCACCGCCATCAATCGTGTATTGTACATCAGGATTCGTAATATCATTACTACCAAAATTTCTAATGTCCACAGTTATATCCTCGGTCGCTGAGAGTACACCTGAATTTGGATCGGTAATAGAAATAACGCCGATATCATCTGGTTGCGGTGTATCAAGAATAAATGCACCAACTACACCCTTTCTACCTGAATTCATATATTCATTAATAAACCAAAACGTAGCGTCATCAGCTGGATCAATGCAAATTTTACTGTAATCTCCATATCTAGTGCTGGTAAAATTCGATGTTCCAGCAGCGATAACTCCTTCCATTACAGTCATAACACCAAGTGGATCACCATCAAATCTGCCCGTATAGTATGATCCTACGAATTCGGTGGTTGGAGTGGATGGTCCCGACATAGATGAGTATCCCATTCCAATATTTCCGTTTCCATCCATGATTAAACTTGCATTCCATGCATGTTTTCCATTAGGAGCTGTATACGTACCTTCTTGATAAAGTGTCCATGGTTGATTGTCAGCTACCTGTCTGAATTCAAACCATCTCACACCAGCTAATTCGCCAGCTCCACCGTCTGTATCTACTACAAAATTAAATACCGCCGAATTATGTGTGGCAAACTTTCTAAATTGTGCTTGATTCATAACTGTTGCCTGCAAGGCATCAAGTGAAGTGCCTCCTGAAGGCTGTGCTAAGTTTGAAAAACTTCCACCATCAAAAACACTGATAAACGCTGTTGTATTAATTTCAGATGCTGCCGAAACAACACCGGATCCTGCACCCCAATTTACATCAATGGTCCATAATTTAACATGATCTGTTGCGACACCACCCCAAGCGTTATCCTGAAGGTAAACAACTGTGGCACCGCCAGCAGCTGGTAAATTATCATCACTAACACTCAGGAATTGAGGACTGTAGAAACCACTAGTTACAATTCCAGGAAGGTCAAATCCTAAGATTTGTGCTCCAGCATTTCCAGCAAGCATTTGAGTTCTTTCCATTGCCCAAACTTTATTGGCACCACCAGTATTATCAGTCATGTAGTACCCGTCGCTCCAAATTGAG
>JABSPC010000556.1 GCA_013215515.1 Crocinitomicaceae bacterium | reverse complement strand
TGGCTGATAATTATAGAACACTAATGAAATCTTCAGTAAATGATAAGAAACCCAAAGCACTGCTTACGATCAAAGAGTTGAATACTGCTTTGAATTCAGAATTCTATGTTTTTTACGGTATGAGTTGGATTAATGGACATGAGTTCATGATTAACGACGGAAAGAAATTTTATGTTTATGATGTTGAGACTAGTACTGGACAGATGATTCGCCAAATAAGCGAGGATGCTGAAATTAGTAAAATGCACCCAGGCTCTTTTAATGTTGCCTATACAATAGATAACAATCTTAGCATCTCTACTGGAAAAGGAAAGGTGTATCCAATAACGGCACACAAGGATCCAAACATTGTTGCGGGTCAGGCTATTGCAAGAAGTGAATTTGGAATTACACAAGGGTTGTTCTGGTCACCAAATGGTCAAGTGTTGGCTTTCTATGAAAAAGACGAGACCAATGTTAGCGATTACCCTCTTTTGGATAATAGTACAACACCTGGAACTTTGAAATCGATTAAATATCCAATGGCCGGTGGTGGTTCTGAAAAAGCTAGACTTGGAATCTATGATATAAAATCAAGTAAGTTAAACTACATCACAGCGATACATGGTGAAAATAACTATTTGACAAATGTTTCTTGGACGCCGGATAACAAATACGTTTTTGTGGCAGAGGTAAATCGAGATCAAGACCATATGTGGTTACACGTTTATGATGCAAGCAACGGGAAATTAGTTAAGACTTTATTTGAAGAAACTAGTAAGACTTGGGTTGAGCCAGAGCATCCAGCATTTTTTCCAGAAGAGGGATCAAATAATTTTGTTTGGGTTTCAGAGAGAAATGGATACAACAACTTGTATTACTACAGTTTTGAAGGAGAGTTGATTAAGCAGTTAACGGACCATGATTTCGTTGTGAAAGAGATTATGGAATTCAAAAACAAGCAAGTTTACTACGCAACAACTGGAGATACTCCGACAGAGTCACATGTTTACTCAGTTAGCCTTAAGGGGAAAACGAAAATCTTAACGCGAGCAAAAGGATCACATACAGTTCATATTTCTGATGATGGAAAATACTTCCATGATAATTTCTCAAGTCACACTGTGGCGAATAAGGATTGGATCATTAACGGAAAAGGTAAAATCGTTTCTATTAAAATGGAGAGCCGAGATAAATTGAGTGATTACACAATTGGAACGGCTGAAATTTCAACTATCGAAGCGAAGGATGGATCAAAATTATACACGCGTTTGATTAAGCCAAGTAATTTCGATCCGTCCAAGAAATATCCAGTATTGGTCTATGTATATGGTGGCCCTCATGCGCAACTGGTAACTGACTCTTGGTTAGATGGAGCAAGCCTTTGGATGTACTGGATGGCGGAACAAGGATATCTAGTTTACACTGTCGATAACCGTGGTTCAGCGGAAAGAGGAGTTGCTTTTGAGTCACAAATTCACCGTCAATTGGGAACTGTTGAATTGGAAGATCAAATGAGTGGAGTTGAGTACTTGAAGACTTTACCATACGTTGATGCATCAAGATTGGCTGTTCACGGTTGGTCATTTGGAGGATTTATGACAACGTCTTTAATGTTGCGTCATGCTGGAACATTTAATGCAGGAGTTGCAGGTGGTCCAGTGACAGATTGGAAATATTACGAAATAATGTACGGTGAGCGCTATATGGATACGCCAGATCAAAATCCAAAAGGGTACGAGGCAGCATCTTTGATGACGCACGCGGCAAACTTAGAAGGTGATTTGTTGTTGATTCATGGAACTGTAGATCCTACAGTTGTGATGCAACACAGCCTTTCATTGGTTAATAAATTTGTTAGCCTTGGAATTCAAATGGATTTCTTCCCCTACCCAATGCACGAGCATAATGTAAGAGGTAAAGACAGAATTCACTTGATGGAGAAAGTACTGGATTACGTTATTGAGAATAATCAGTAATCCAATCTATAGAAATTAAAAGGCCGTCCAGATAGCTATCAGGACGGCCTTTTTTTTAAATGAGAGCAATCATTTTGATGTTTTATCTAATTGCGACTATTTTAAACCCATTGCCTCGGTCAACAATAACAACTTGGAAGTTATAGGTGGCTTTTTCATATTTTAGATTGTATGGAAGCTCAACAGTGGTAATACCGTTGCTCACGTTTGTACTGAATCCCGTTCCTTTTTTTGCAGAAAGAAGTTTTCCGTCTTTTTCGTTTTCTCCTAAAGCTCTGATTTTTACTTCTAAATCTACCGCAGTCAATGGGTCTAGATCAACTAGTTTAACCGCTTCTTCAAAATTTTGATCAATAATATGTTTAAAGAATTTATCAGCACATTTTTCTCCCTCATCCACTGAGCCGCAACCAGTAAGTGATAAAATTAATCCAATCAATAATACAATTGGGACAAATGTTTTTTTCATAGTGGGAAGTCTAAATTATTCATGGGAAGTTAATAAAAATCCAATTGAATTGAACACTGCACTTTCTTGTAATATTTAAAATAATCACATCAAACATGAATTGTGAAATATTCGCCGACCATTGGTCATAGATTTGATTGATTGTCCTGTCAATTCTGTATATTTGATCTCCAAAAAATGGAACGGCAGATGGGAGAAATCACCGAGAAAAAGACTACCAAAGCAATGAAAACATCTAAGGAAACGCTATTAGAAGCATTTAAATTGATGTGTACAGCAAAGACACTTGCAGAAAAGTATGAAGACAACAAGGAGGTGACTTCTAAATATGTTCATGCAACTTCTAGAGGTCATGAAGCGAT
>JABSPC010000555.1 GCA_013215515.1 Crocinitomicaceae bacterium | reverse complement strand
AATAATTTTGATATTCTAATTACAAAGATGACAAATCCAAACTTAATAAGTTAAAGAAGGCATTAGTAAATTTCAAATGAAACTGTTAATATGCTTAATGATAAGTGCTTTATTAAGCTGTTCTAATAAAACAGCATCTTTAGATAAGTGTAATTGTGATGACATAGATAAATCATTAATCGCTTCAATTAAACAGTTTTCGTCCTTGGAAGAAATGGGAAATTGGGATAAAGAGTTTAGTAAGATTAAATCGGTTAAAGAAAAGAAAAATAGAATTTCTGATTTGAAGTTAAACTATAATTCTCGTTTAAAAGCTAGTGACCAAGTAATAAAAGGGATAGCTAGAGTAGATAGTTTTGACGATCCAGAATTAAATCTTTGGGCTGAGTACTTTTACTGGAAACTCAAATCTGTGCTATTAACAGTTGAAAGCGAAGTTATTAGAAATAGATAAACGATCTGATTACAGTGGTCAATTATGTGCCAGGTGAATAATTTAAATATTTACGTAATCATATTATAATAAGTTATTTATGCCGAATTATTTCTTTTCTGTTTTTGTAAACTTCCTTTAAAAAAAGAGGGAAAATGCCAGATAAATAATTCCGTAACGAAATATTTTTATAATCCGGGTAATTCGTGTAATCCGTGGACTTCTTTTCTTTTTTGCTCAACTTCATCCTTCATCCTTTTACCGTTCTACAGGCGGGCTAGCAGGAGATATTTCCAATTGTTGTGGATTAAACTTGAGCATTTAGTTGATGATCAAGCGATTTTTTCAATACCATCAACAAATTCTACTCCTTGCATGACTTTACAAATGAGACTGTAACCTCTAATTCTTCTCCATGAATTCTGAGCATCCAGAATCATCTTCCATACCATTGTAACAGTTGCTTTTCTAGTACCTCTGCCTTTAGTTCTTTTTGTTCTGTGCCTAACAGTGGCAAATGTCGATTCTATAGGATTTGATGTTCTAATATGCTGCCAGTGCTTGGCTGGAAAATCAAAAAATGTAAATAATGAGTCCTTATCTTTTTTTAAGCATAAGCATGCTTTGGGATACTTGGCACTATAAAGATCGAGGAAATAGTCATAAGCATTCAAGGCATCCTTTTTAGTTTCTGCCATATAGATTTCATGTAAATGCTTTTTGGCATTCACTTGGACCTTTTTGGGCATTTTATCAAGGATGTTTGCCGTTTTATGAACCCAACATCTTTGAGTTTTAGTTTCTGGAAAAACTTCACTGATTGCCTTCCAGAAACCCAAGGCTCCGTCAGCAACGGCAATCTTAGGTGCTTTCTTTAGCCCCCGCTTTTTGAGATCTAATAAAAGCTCTTTCCATGAAAGGGTACTTTCCCTATAACCATCAATTATCGATACAAGTTCTTTTCTACCATCAGGTAAGGTGCCGAGTATAACAAGAGTGCAAACACGGTCATCGTCTAGGCGAACATTGGAGTAAATTCCATCAGCCCAGAAGTAAACGTACTCCTTATTTGAAAGGTCTCTCTTATTCCAAGCATCATAATCAGTTTCCCAAACTTTTATCAATTTGCTAATTACTTGTGCTGAAAGGCCTTTCGCTTTTTCTCCAAAAAGAGGCTCAAGAACTTGCTGAAATTGACCTGTAGAGATGCCTTTTAGATAGAGCACTGGAATTAACTTTTCAATCGTAGGTGAATTACGAGCATATTTGGGAATGATATTACTCTCAAAGTGATGCCCGGATCTTTTGTCATTAACACGAGGCAGCTTCAAGCGAAGACTTCCAATTTCGGTATTTAACGTTCGTTCCTGGCTATAACCATTTCGGACTACTTGGCGGTGGCCGCAACTATCTTTAGAAGAGCTGTTCTCTGATATATAATGGGACACTTCCGTCTCTAGCGCACTCATCAGCATTCGAAGTGCTCCCGTTTGTAGTAGTTGATTCAAAGCATCTCTTTCTGTTTTTACATCTTGAATATTTAGGGGCTGAAATGTAGTTTCTTTCATTGGGCGTTTTCCTTATTTACGAGTTTAGTCGCTTATAATTTGGTTAACGCTCAAGTTTTTTCAAATCCACAACTTATGAGAATACCTCCAAGGCTTTAGCTCTAATATCTAGCTGACCTTATACCGCCGACAAGATGACAAGATGAGAGCTCCGCTCGAAAGGGTCCCTGAGGGAGAGCTTCGCTTGAAAAGGTTCCTGAGGTAGACGGCAGCGCTCCAAGGGTCAATTAGTGCTTTGGAGCGCTGGCGTCTCGAGGCTGTGTGAAAAATAGATTTTAGCGGGGTGAAGCCCCAACAGCATCGTAGCCTATGGCAACGCCATAGGATGCAATTCACCAAAGAATTATGAAGGCTGAAGGTCTTCTTCAACTCACCTCAATGTGTAATGAATTCTGGAGTAATATGTTATGTTTAAATACACTTGGATGAGAAAGTCTTTCAGACTTTAGAGAATGTTTTCATGGATACATAGGGCGTTGCCCCATGCTACGTTGATTAAAGGCCTTCAGCCTTAATAATTCTATTTTTTACACACCCTCGTCTCGCCGGTATAATTACGTACTGTAAGTGATTTTTGGATATCACATTCTCATAGAAATCCGTATTAAATTAATATTCCCGGAAGGGAATTAGGACTTTCAGTCCGCAAAAAACCTCTGGACTTTAGTCCAGAGTGCTTGAGCTTTTCTTTCTTTTAGAAGTGTAATAGTTTTGCCCGTTTTCTGTTTTGAAAAACAGCTCAACGTCCGGCACTAATTTGTGGCATTCTTCCTGGGCTTCAAAAGGAACCGGATTATCGTGGAATTTAATTCTTCTGGCTGTT
>JABSPC010000554.1 GCA_013215515.1 Crocinitomicaceae bacterium | reverse complement strand
CGACCAAAAGGAATTTCTCAAGCGGGCCTCGGCTATTTCATTGGAGGAATGACAACGTCTTGGATTTGGAGCGCAGAAGTCTGGAGGTATGATCCTGTTACAGATATCTGGACACAATTAGACGATTTCCCAGGTACAGTCCGACGATGGGCGAATGTCGTTAACGTACAAGGCCGAGTGTATTATGGAATGGGCACGAATGGAACAAACTTTACCGACTGGTGGGAATTTAATCCGGTAGCGGCAAACGATGAATTCGAAATTGACAAATTCAAAATGTACCCAAACCCAGCAATTGATCAAGTCAACTTTTCATCAGATCAGTATCAAGAATTTGATATCGTTCTGTATGATTTAATGGGGAATTCTATTTCAACGGTTTCGGCAATTAATGGCACTGCTCAAATGAGTCGTCAGAATTTCGCCGCTGGAACTTACGTTTATCGTGTAATGATTGATGGAAAATCAGTGCATTCAGACCGAGTAGTATTTTTTTAAAGCTATTCGTATCTTGCGCTTATGGAAATTCAAATCCGGCCTGCCCAAGTTTCAGACGTATCGGCTATTCTAGAAATCTTCAATTACGAGATTAAAAATTCAACGGTTGTTTATCACTACGATGAAAGATCGTATGAAGAACAGCTGCAATGGCTCGCGGATAAAAATCAAGCAGGAATGCCCGTTCTAATAGCAGAACAAGACAATAAGATCTTAGGCTTTGGTACATATGGTATTTTTAGACCCTGGGAAGGATTTAAATTCAGTGTTGAACATTCAGTTTACGTTGATAAAAATTCTAGAGGTGGTGGAATTGGTAAATCCATTTTATCAAAGCTTATACAAATTGCAAAGAATAATAAGCTTCGAATTATGATTGCAGGTATTGACGCTTCCAATGAAAAAAGCATTCAATTTCATGAACAATTCGGATTCTATGAAGTCGGAACTTTTAGAGAAGTTGGCTTTAAGTTTGATCGCTGGTTGGATGTTACTTTTATGCAATTGAATTTAACAGAATCGAGCAATGAAAACTGATTCGAACTTAACAGGGAAATGGATTCTCATAACAGGTGCTTCATCTGGAATGGGACATGAGCTTGCGATTCAGTTGGCAACAAAATGCAATGTCAATTTAATTCTTGCTGCTCGAAGAGAAGATCGATTACAAGAGCTAAAAACACTTTTAACAAGCAAACATACGATTGAGATAGATATTATTCCAACCGATTTATTTGAAACGGAAAACACCAGAAGTCTAATCGAAACTTGTTTGGCTAAACCCAACTTTCATGGAGCGATTCTTAATGCGGGATTGACATACGTTGGACCACATACGAAAATTACAGAAGAAAAGGAGAATCAATTGCTGCAATTGAATTTAATGAGCACATCTCAACTATTGAAAGCATTTGTAACGCATTTTGAACAAACTGGAAATGAAGGTAGAATAATGGTTGTCTCAAGTCTCGGAGCCAACTTCGCCCTTCCCTATCAAGCATTGTACTCTGCGACCAAAGCATTTTTAACAAATTTAACGACGGCTATCTCTCTGGAAATTGAAAATCCGGATTTAAAAATCAGTACATTTTCGCCGGGTGGAGTAAAAACGGAACTCTCCGAAATGAAAGAACTAAAGTCGTTGCAGAAACACAACATGGAGTTGGAACCCGCAATGAGAGTAGCTGTGAATTGCTTTTTAGATGGCAGATACAATGTTACTCCTGGACTTACAAGTCGTTTTCAAGTTTTTATGTCACGGTTTGTTCCAAAAAAAATGGTTTCAAAAATAATAGGTAAGAAATTCAAGGACTCCTTTAATTCGAGTAAATAATATGAGCAACGATAAATCATCAAATACTAAAATGCGCGTATTGCACCGCTACTTAGGATTCTTCCTTGCTGGAATAATGGCTGTTTATGCGTTGAGTGGGATTGTATTGATTTTTAGAGACACCGATTTTCTTAAAAGCGAAGTGACAGTAGAAGAGAAAATTTCTCCAAATGTAAAAAATGAAGAACTTGCTGAAAAATTACATTTCAGACGTCTGAAAGTAGAAAAGGAAGAAGGTAATATGGTTTACTTCCAAAACGGTAATTACAACCGTGAAACTGGAGTAGCGCACATCACAACGAAGAAATTGCCGTATGTTTTAGATCAGATGACGCACTTACATAAGGCCTCCACTGAAGATCCCTTGTACTGGCTGAATATCTTCTTTGGCTTCTCATTGCTCTTCTTTGTGATCTCTGCATTTTGGATGTACATACCCAAATCGAATGTGTTTAAGAAGGGAATGATTTTTACTGCAGCAGGAGTTGTTTTGACTCTCATTTTACTATTTATCTGACTTTTATGAAATTTACTATTGCATTTAATGCTGACATAATGAGAGCAGAGCATAAGGTAGCTTTTAAAGAAGCCCACAAGGAGGGAATTCGGAAGAATAATATGGCGTTAATCCCAACATTTATTTTTCTTTCGTTCGCACTTATCGCATACATTTATGCTCCAAATTCAGCAATCTCATTCACCATCCTTTCTGCCGCAATTGGAGGACACTATTTAGTTAATAATATTAATTATCGAGACAACCTGAATAAGTCCAAAAGACAATCCAGAATAGAGTTAGACGAAGTTATTCGAACCGAATTGGAAAAAAAACATTCCAATGGTTATAGAACTTAGAAATGAAGAATTCTATTACGAGAACCCTGCATTACGAGTTGCTTTTCGCTGGGATTATCTAGATGAATATAAAATGGTCGATGACATTCTGATTCTTAAAAGAAAAAACCATCCTGTCTATTTCATAAGTAAAGCAGAATATTCTAGCCAAGATTTTGAAAAAATGCACGACTTCATTCAGAAAAAAATCTCGATGGATTCAACGGCAAAGCCTTCGAACAATTCAAAGTCAAATCCAGCATGACAAAAACCTATGATTAAAGCGCACATTATTTTATTGATAATTGTTCTGATGTTCACTCAGGGAGGTGCTTACGCTCAGAACGATAGCATCCCTGTCTGGAATCCAGTTCCTGCTGATGTGCCCCCCTTTGACTCACTGGAATACGATCAAATCGTGGCGTATACTATCAATTTTGACAAGGTTAAAAACCAGAGAACGCATTTTCAAATACACAATGAAGCGAAGAATTATAAATTATCCCCCTTCTACACAGCTGGACAACAAATTGTACCCGATTCATTGTTTGCAGGAATTATTGACCTGTTTTCAGATACAGCAACTTTCGGTACTCAATATGCGGATTGCTTTGAGCCACGATTTGTTTTGCAATTCAAAAATGCTGGTATTGAAACATTCCGAATTGTAATTTGCGAAGGATGTAGGTATGCTAAATCAACAGTTCCCTTGCCAGCAGCACATGTAAAACATTACGACACTCTAGTTGAGGACAGAGAAGATTCTCCATATTATCACCGTAGATTCTTGAAAGGATTTAGCGAAACCGGAGCAGAAAAAATTAATGCACTCTGCAGAACATTAAATCTGCCCTACTGTCGTTCTTTCGAGTAACGTACTTTTCTCAGTAATCTCCCAACAACTTCACTTGATTTCCATTGTCAATTACCATACTTGCCGTTCCATTATATTCACCAATTTTAGCAGTAAAACAAACTTCTTGATCTTTCAGATAGATCTGTGGCTCGTAATCAAAATTGTGGATGCTGGAATTGAATATAGAGATGCTAAAAACTTGATTGGGAAATTTCTTATCCAAGTTTAGAAACACATGGCCTTTCTCATGCTTTTTAGTGCTTACCACCTTACCACAAACCGTGTGCTTTCTACCATCATTAATAAATCCTTCAGCCCCATTCGTATTGATCGAATTTTTCGGTAATTTTTTAAATGAAATTGCTTTTCCTTTACCGTTTTCACTTGAAGGCAACCACCCTTGAGGATTAAAACTTGATTCAATCTCAATTTCCAAAAGACTATCCAACTGAGTAAATAGATCATATCCCAATAATGCTTCGACGCTATCAATACTGACAGAGAAAGACGCCAACGACTTTTCAATCTTCTGATGAGGCAGTATAAATCCAATTCCTCTTTTGTTCTTTAGATCCAATGCGACTTTGACAAAATATTCTGGAATAGAAACACCATTGTTACTCCTTTCAATTTTTTGAAGATTATCATTCAGTACTGGAGCCGTCACAATAATCAAATTCACTTCATTAGATATCACATATTCACGAATCAAACTTTCTAATTTGGCCCATTTGATTCGATTAAAATCACCAATCTGAGGTGACATATTTGAATAGAAAAAACTTTCTGAAAGGGCTTTTTCACTCCATTTAAAATCCGCTGAAGGAGCCAAATGTCCCCTATCATATCCGTACCCATCGTATTCATAAGAGCCGTCAGCTTTCAATTCCTTAAGGAAATAATCCTTCTCTTGAGCCGATCCAGAATTAACCAATGGGTCTTCTCTAAAATCGTTGGAGCGTGAAGCATTCCCGTTCACAATATCCGTCAAAATGATGTGCATTACCCAATTGGCTTGTTCATGTGTTTCGTTATAGCTTAACTTGTAAGCCGAGTGCGTGATTATTTCCTCCTCTTGATTTGATTTTGGTGTACCAATTGTATTAATCTCATCTTGAATCCAATTCAGTTTAAGTACTTCCAATTCAGCTACTAAATTCGTTTTTACCACCTCGATGGAATCCAATTTTTGATTAATAGCATCCATTTCAATAGTTTGAACTTGTCCAAAACAAATTGAAGAAGGCACCAATAAACCCAGTACTTTTAGATTATGTAGCATCTTAGGAAATCCTTGTTGATTTTAAGTGAAAATACGAAATTCCCAAAACAGTTGGCGTATTAAAATCAAGGATTTAAATGAAATAGCGCGAGTAATATTAAATCACCAGCAGAACAGATGAAGTATAAATAACTATTTTAGAATGGGGTTAAGCTTGCTCTACCTTCAATTTCTCAAGTAAAATACTTTTCTCAGCAAACTCTTCCATCACTTTAAAGAAATTCAAAATATCCTGAGGACTGTTGTTCGCATTGATCGTCACCAATCGGATGAATGTATCATCGTGAAATGATCCGAAGCCTACAACTGTAATTTTGTGCTCATACAAAGCAGTACAAAGAGCCATTGGGTCGATGTTTTTGTAGTTGAAGCAAATTGAAATAGAATCCTCGTAACTGTAAGTCGTATAATCTGAACTGTTCGAGACATATTCACGAGCTACGTCAGCTAAGTCGAATTGTTGATCTACAATCTTCTCCAAACCAATTGTCCCAACCGATTTCCATAAAGTCCAAAACTTCAATGCGTCATTTCTTCTTCCACATTGGAATGATGTTTTACCCAAGTTAAAATCATCACCATCCGTTTGGTATAAATAAGAAGCTTCATTGCTAAATGAGTCTCTTAAATTCTTCTTGTCTCTAACCAAAATGATTGAACACGTCATTGGTGTACCTAACATCTTATGAGCGTTGTAGCTGAACGAATTTGATCTTTCAACTCCTTTAAGAAGACGTCTGTATTTGTCACTTAAAATCACCCCTCAAGAATACGCTCCATCCACGTGAAGCCATAAATCGTATCTATCAGTAATATCTGCAATCTCTTCAATT
>JABSPC010000553.1 GCA_013215515.1 Crocinitomicaceae bacterium | reverse complement strand
CCGATATGAGCGAAGACAAATTTATGGATATCCAAAGGCTGTTTGAGAGTAAGAATCCCAAGCTCGCAAAACGTTTGCCTTCGGGGATAGTTCGCTATCTAAAATACCTTCTTCACGAGAATGAAGTCAATCATGTTTTGGAATACAACCGAGATAAAAAGAACGCTGATTGGTGCCAAGCCGTTGTTGAGTACATGGAAATAACACTCTCAGTTAAAGGAATTGAGAAAATTCCAAAAGAAGGAAAGATCACAATTGTTCTAAATCATCCTCTTGGAGGAATGGATGCAATGATCTTAGTTTCGGCATTACGCGGACATCGTGAAGATTTAAAATTCATTGTCAACGACATTCTATTAAACATTAAAAGCATGGATGGTATGTTTGTTGGCATCAATAAACATGGTAAGAACAAAGGATCTGTTCGAGAGCAAGTCAAAGAATTGTTTGAATCTAAAAGTGCTGTTTGCATTTTCCCCTCTGGGTTGGTTAGCCGGAAATCAAATGGTGTCATAAAAGACCTTGAATGGAAAAAAACTTTTGTGACGTACGCCAAGGAATGTGACAGAACTATCATTCCGATCTATGTTGATGGGGAACTTTCTCGTTTTTTTTATGGCTTGTATCAATTTAGAAAAGCAATTGGTATTAAATCTAACATTGAAATGTTGTATCTTGTTAGCGAACTTTTCAAACAAAGAAATAAACACATGCAGTTTGTTGTTGGAGACCCAATCGAAAGAGATTATTTGATGGCGAACCCAAACGACAGAAAACTGGCTCAAGAAATAAAAGATAAGGTTTACGAACTTAGAAAGCAGTTATAAAAATGGAAAGCATTATTCACCCTATAGATAAAGCTATTCTTAAAAAAGAATTAAACGAAGATCGCTTTTTACGCCCAACGCGTAAAGCTGGTAATGAAATATATTGCGTTAACATTCACAACTCTCCAAATGTTTTAAAGGAAATTGGACGGTTAAGAGAGGTGACATTCAGAACCTCTGGAGGAGGAACGGGACAATCATTGGATTTAGATGAATTCGACACTTCAGACAATTGCTATGATCAGTTAATTGTCTGGTCTCCAGAAGATGAAGAAATTATAGGTGGGTACCGATTTATTCTGTGCCAGAAGGTCATTGCAGACAGAGAACACATTGAACTATCAACAGCACATTACTTCTCATTTACCGATAAATTTATCGCCGATTATTTACCAAATACAATTGAGTTAGGTAGAAGTTGGGTTCAACCGAACTTTCAACCAACAGTGAATCCAAGGAAAGGACTTTTTGCTTTGGATAATATTTGGGATGGTCTAGGTGCAATCGTGAAAACGCATCCAGAAATAATGTACTTTTTCGGAAAGGTGACGATGTACCCTTCTTATAATACTGAATCTAGAGACTTCCTCCTGCACTTCATGCACCATTACTTTCCTGACAACGACAACCTCATGGAGCCGTTCCATCCGCTAAAGCAGGAGTACAATTCTGCCGAATGCAATTCTTTATTAGTGGGACTTGATTTTAGAGAAGGCTTTAAGGTGCTAAGCGCTTACACCAAAGAACGAGGAGAATATATCCCGCCATTGGTGAACATCTATATGAATTTATCCCCTTCCATGAAAACATTTGGAACAGCCGTTAATCCTGAATTTGGGAATGTTGAAGAAACTGGAATCTTAGTGCCTTTTGCAGACATCTATCAAGAAAAAAAGGATCGCTACATGACGTATTAATTCGATACTATCAAACTAATTGAGGTAGAAAACTTGAACACGTATTTAATTCCCAATCGACCAGAGCAGTGCTACCTGTAGCATTTTTTTGTTTATGGTCAACCCAAATTGATTGGATGAACTTTTAATCCCTGTATCCTTATCAGCTATCGCTGTATTGGTAAAATCAAAGAACGGAATCTGAAGAGACAACGGGTCAAGTTAATTTTTAGGGGGACTAAGCAAAAAGAGTGGCAATTCTAAACAGGAAGAAAGTGGTGTCTTTCACACCTCTAGAGTTAGCTCTAAACAACTTAATTTTAGAATTGAACGATTCAGCAAATGCGTTTGT
>JABSPC010000552.1 GCA_013215515.1 Crocinitomicaceae bacterium | reverse complement strand
ACACCTATGTTGGGAGTTCAATTCCGAAAGTGAGCATCTACGATAATACCTTGGAAACAGGAACGAATCATAAAATTGAATTGGTCACGGTTAATTCAAAAGGGTATTTGAAAAAGAATAAAAAACTTAAAGTGAAAATCTATAAAGTAGGTTGGAGTTGGTGGTACGATGGATATGAAGATCTAGCGTCGTTCACCTCTAGAAGTAGTACGATTTTCATTAAGGAAGTTAAACTTAACAACAAGAACGGGAAAACAAGCTTTAACTTTAAAGTTAAAAATGACGATTACGGAAAGTATTTGGTTCTCGTTACGGATGAAAAAGGTGGGCATCAAACAGGAAAGTTAATTCACTTTGACTGGCCATATTGGAGTCGCGCAAATAGATCTGAGAATGAGCATGCAACAATGTTATCCTTCGCGACGAATAAGAAAAAGTATTTGAAAGGTGAGAATATTAGAATCAGTTTTCCTTCACCTTCAGACGGTAGAGCTTTAGTTTCGGTTGAATCAGGAGAGAAGGTACTTGATAAGTTTTGGGTTAAAACAACGAAAGGGGAGACGTCTTTTGAGTTTAAAGCGACAGCAGCAATGGCGCCAAATGTGTTTTTGCATGTGACAATGATTCAGCCGCACAACGCGACAAAGAATGATCTTCCAATTCGAATGTATGGAGTAATGCCGATTGAAGTTGACGATCCATTTACACATTTGAGCCCTGTGATAACAATGAAAGACAAGATTCGTCCAGAGTCAAAAGCGAGCATTAAAGTGTCGGAAAAAAACGGACGAAAGATGACTTACACTTTGGCAATTGTTGATGAAGGATTACTTGATTTAACGCACTTCTCAACGCCGCAACCTTGGAGAACTTTTTACTCGAAAGAGGCATTGGGGGTGAAAACATGGGATATGTATGATAATGTCATTGGAGCTTTCTCCGGCAGACTCGATCACCTCTTGAGTGTAGGTGGAGATGGCTACGATGATGAGCAAGGAGGCCAAAAAGCAAACCGATTTAAACCAATGGTGAAATTCCTAGGGTCGTTTGTTTTGCCCGCTGGAGGTTCTAAAAACCATCGAGTTGATATTCCAAATTATGTCGGATCCGTACGAGTTATGGTCGTTGCAAGAGATAATGAATCGTACGGAAATGCACATAAAAACGTAGCAGTAAAGAAACCACTAATGGTACTTGCAACAATGCCTCGTGTATTAGGAACAGGAGAAGAATTTATGCTTCCAGTTAACGTATTTGCAATGGAGAAACATGTGAAAAACGTGACCATACGAATTGAAGCGAATGATATTTTTGAAATCTCAGGACCCAAATCTAAGAACATTCAATTCACTCAAATTGGAGATGAGATTATCAAGTTCAAATTGAAGACAAAACAACGAATGGGAATTGGCACTGTGAAGATCATCGCAACGTCAGGGAAAGAGGTTTCACGACACGAAATTGAGATTGACATTCGACCGTCTAACCCTATAATTTATGAAACAGAAGAGATTCAGTTAGAGCCAGGGAAGAGTGTTAACACTTCTGTTCTTTTTGATGGAATTAAAGGAAGTCAAAGTGCGACTATTGAAGCCACTACATTACCTGCTTTAAGTTTGGGAAAACGATTGGGTTATTTGATCGATTATCCACATGGATGTGTTGAACAGACTACAAGTGCTGTGTTCCCTCAACTTTACCTTTCGACTTTAGTTTCGCTTAAACCTTCTGATAAAAAAGAAGTT
>JABSPC010000551.1 GCA_013215515.1 Crocinitomicaceae bacterium | reverse complement strand
CTCTTCAGCGACTTTTACATAAACCTCAAATAAATCTGGAGCTATTGTAAAGATATTATGATGATTAGAAACACTGTTAACGACCAATTTCACATTGCCCATCTCAGAATTCACCTCCTTCGTTAAGCGAACAAGTACATCTCTTTGTGCTTCAAACTCCTTTTGAATAACATTGATTCGATTACCATATGTATAATCAAACTTTGTATAATCCTTAAACTGAGTAATGCCTTCTTTAGTCGTTTCTACCATACTACCCCATGCTGCGTAGTTATTTTCATGCCCAGAAAGTGGGCCACCTGACGTAAGTGTAAAGTGAACGCCCAAATCAAACGTTCTATCTGCGGGAACATACCCGTACAATCTTTTAAGATTTGCTTTCAATTTTGCAGGATCCATGTTCACAAGAACTTGTGTAGAGTCTATGTTTCCTTGTGATAAGTGGTGATAAACACCTTGATTGATAAAATCTATTGGTCCGAAATCATCGGCGTTTACGATCAGTTTGAAGCTCATAGCTGAATTTTTAAGTGATTTTGAACCCTAAATCTAGCTATTTAGAAATGCTATGTCAATACGCACATGTGCGGAAAATGCAATTAGTTCTTTTCAACCATCTTCTCCCTTTTTCTCTTCTCTTTCTCTAATTTCTTACGTTCCTTTTTTGTTAGGATGGGCTTATTAGAGTTTTCATATGCCTGTTCCAACGGGTAAATTGATTTTCTATAATAATTCATCGCTTTATCATTCAACCGTCGGTACCCGCCTCTATCTGAATAAGGAATTTTATTTACTTGGGCTTTAAAATCAAACCCTCGATTCATGAGCATCGCCCCTAGATTGTATCAAGCATCCATATACTTTTTATCTACTAGCGTTCCTTTCAAAAAACACCTCTCCGCTTCATCATAATTATGCATTCCCATATAAAGAGTACCTAACGTATAAAGAATCTTTTCATTCAAGGATCTCCTTTCAATGCTAAAAGACAATATTTAAGTGCTGCTTTTGAGTCTCCGGATTCAATAGCATTGTTAATCGAGTAAAGAAGTAAGCTGGAATTCCCTGGATATTTTTTTTGAGCCTCATTAACCATATTTCCAGCCTCTTCATTCTTTCCTTCTTCCTTAAGCCAATTAATTAGAGCAAGATAACTGTCAGCCCTGTCACAATCATTTTCTACACAATACTCATTTTTATTCTTAGCCTTGACCTTATCACCAGCAATATCACAGACAACAGCTATATTATAATGAAACAGAGTGTCTGGATAATAACTATATCTCAGCAAGCTAATTGCTGACTCATAAATAGTTATGACATTGTCAAATTCTTCTTTCTTAAAGTAGGCATCAGCACTTTTGCTCAACTCATAAGTTGTAAGCTCTATATAATTGGAAATTTTTATTGCCTTTTCAAAATCCTCATATACAGATTCCAGATCGTTGGGATCAAACTCTTTACTGGATTTAGCAGCAATTGACTGAAGATCTATACTTCCTTTAAGTACCCAATACAAGTAGTGTTTTCTATTGGTTGGATTATTTGAAACTTCAAACAATTGTTCTTTGACCTTCTCGTGTTTACCATCATTAAACAAATCCCTCAATTTAGTAAGTTCTGGCGTTTGT
>JABSPC010000550.1 GCA_013215515.1 Crocinitomicaceae bacterium | reverse complement strand
TAACCATGTTTTAGACTTTAGAAAGATCTATGAATGTAAGTCGACAGCCAGAAACAACTTTGAGCAATGGATAGAAAAAACACAAAATATGGATGTTAAAGAATTCAATTAGATTTAGAATCGTGATTTTGACAAATCACTTCCCTTGGACAGAAATAAGAGAACACTCCCAACTTTTTTGATAATAGAAATACAAACGCATTTGCTGAATCGTTCAATTTTAAAATTAAGTTGTTTAGAGCTATCTCTAGAGGTGTGAAAGACACCACTTTCTTCCTGTTTAGAATTGCCACTCTTTTTGCTTAGTCCCCCTAAAAATTAACTTGACCCTTTGTTTGTTTTTTAATTGTATTCATGTATTTTTGTCCAAACTGTATTATCGCTACGTATGAAAACACTTCGCCTAAATCATATATTATTAGGAGTTTACATTCTCTGTTCGAGTGTCGGCTTTGGTCAAGAGGATTCTCTCAGGGTTTATGTAACTCCAGAGAAATCTACAGCTGATTTAAATTTATTGACAGCCCCTGAAGGATTTGTGATTTCTGAGATGTTTAATGGATATATTCATTATCAATCGAGCACTTCCATTGTTATGACAATGATTGACAATGTGAGCTACCTTGATATGGAAAAGGGAATGACCGAAGATTACTTTACAAGTAATGATATGGTATTTGTGAAGAGTGAGAAGGTTAAAACTGATCACGATTATGGAGGGTTAATTTATAAAGCAACATTTACATTAGAAGGTCAGCCATTTGTTCGATACTTTGCTTACATAGGGGATTTGAACCAGACGCTCTGGTTAAGCATCACATATCCCGTAAAGGTTGAGGAATTAATAGAAGGAGTAATATTAAAATGTATTAAATCCGTTAATCTTAAACCTGTGAAAGATGAGGAGTAAAACATTTAATAAAATTGTACTGATAGTATTTCTATCAATTTCAAGTTTTTCGTTTTCACAACAAACAGTGAATCACCATGTGCCATTTGCATCTGGAAACCAAAACATGTGGGGACCTTCATGGAGTGCGTTTAACATGAACCAAACCATACCTTTATTTGATGAAAGTTGGAACTTACCTTTTAGTTGGTCGTCAATAACTACAATTTTAGGAGCCGATTTTGGGGCTGGATTCACTGGAGGATTCTCCGGAAACATTGGGAGTTCATTTAGCCTCACAGGGTTTACAACAGGTGAAGTCGCAGTTGACTATCCAATTGATGTAGTTCTTACTATGCCAACAGACAACCTTTATGATCAAGGGGACAATGTTACTATTCAAACCGAATACACAATAGACGAAAGCACGGCAGAGCTTGTGACGATGTATCCAAATGCTGGAGAAGCATCATTGGATCTATATTTTCAAATGGCAGCCAGTTTAACAGGGACTATTTGCGTTTTTGGTTGTACTAATTTCCCAATTATTCCTGCCTTTGATACTGGACTGAACAATATTAATATTTTGACGGTTAACGAGAATGAAGCCAGTTTTTTCAGTTTCAATAACGGAGCTCCTGCTTTCGGACCTTATCCGATTCTCCCTTTGAGTACTTCTCAAATTCCTGATGATCCATTAGGAGAATTTGGATTAGAAGGTATTATTGATGTACCATATGTTTATACAAGTTCTTCTATAGATAATACAAATTTAGAGCTTGGCGCATGTGGTGGTGGAGAGCATGCAGATTCTGCATACCTTAAAATTTCTTTAGATATTTTTGCTTTACTCGGGAATATCCCAGGAACAGTTGGGGAAGTTTTAGGTAACCTTAGCGGATCAGAAGGTTTTGGTGGTGCAGAGGTATGGTGGAACTTATTTAGTACAAGTTTCAATTTTGATATTCACAACAAACAATGTTTCAATTTCGATCCTAAAGTATTTGGAAAATTTGAATTCCCTGTTGCTGTAGATTACACAATTTACAATGGCTTAACAGCTGTTTCATCAGGAACGAGTAGTATAGTTAATGTGGAAATTGGACAGGATATAGATTATAAATTCCCTTGCTATTTCGAAGAGATGGATATCGCTGCCACCTATTCGATAGACGGTGTTTTCTCAAATTACACGTACGATTCGGCAGCGATATACGTGGAGATGTCAGCATTCCAATTCGGATTTACAATTCCAGAAATTGAAATTACACCGCAAATCAATATTCCAGAAATTTGTATTCAAATTCCATATCCATGTCCTACATGGAGTTGTCCGTGGTGTTGGTGTTCGTATGAGGCGTGTACACCTGCATTTTCGATTCCAGCAGTTGTGTTCCCAGCGATGGAGTTCACATTCCCTGATCCAGATCCACTTTGGAGTACTACAATAGCCATAGCTGACTTCCAGTATCCCTGGTATCAGAATACCTGGAGCTTAGAAGGGTTTAGTGAGCACACAATGCCCGTCTTTACAATGAAGGCTAATCCAATAACACTTGCAAGTGCTCCTACGGATGTAGATTGTTATGGAGGATCAAATGGTGCTGTGAATACAACAATTAACGCACTTAGCCATGCTAATCCTTATACTTACGTATGGAGTAATGGAGCAACAACTCAAGATCTTACTAACGTGCCTGCGGGACCATATGAGTGTGTTATTTACGATGCACATGATTGTCCTCTATTTACAGGGGCAACAGTTGATGAACCATCTGAATTAGAAGTTTCATATGTGAAAATTGACAATGCCTGTGGAGGAGTTGCAAATATTGCAAGTATTGACGCAACTGTTACTGGCGGAACAACTCCTTACACTTATATATGGAGTAATGGGGCATTAACGGAAGATCTCAATTCTTTAGCAGGTGGAACATACACTTTAACAGTAACAGACTTTAAAGGATGTGCGGTAGGGTTCACTGTAGACATTATCACGCCAACAACGCTTGGACATAATGCAACAGTAACAGACGTAAATTGTAACGGAGGAAGTGATGGAGCAGTAGATGTAACGACTTATGGAGGAACTCTTCCTTATTCGTTTAGCTGGTCATCTGGAGAAGTCTCAGAAGATATTAACGCAGTTGTTGCTGACAGTTATACAATTACAATTACTGACGGAAATGGATGTATCAATGCTGGAACACACGATGTTATTGAACCAGTAACATCGGTGAATCTAACTTCTACTGCAATAGACGTATCATGTAGAGGAGGAAACGATGGCTCTATCGATGTTACAACTACAGGAGGAACACCAGGATATACCTACCAATGGATCAGTGATCAAGGAGGTGTTCTACCTTACACAACAGAAGATATTTCTACAATTCCTTATGGAACATATACAGTTACAGCAACTGATATTAATGGATGTCAATTCACAAGTTCACAATTAGTTGATGAACCAATTGCTAACTTATCTAGTACACCAGTTCTAGTTGATATACTTTGCTTTGGTGATGCGACAGGTTCAATAGATCCAGTTATTGCTGGAGGAACACTAGCATATTCATACTCTTGGTCAAATGGAGCAACTACTCCAACGATATCAGCATTAATAGCTGGGTCTTATGCATTAACAGTTACTGACTCTAAAGGATGTGTAGGTGTTTATAATTATACATTAACAGAATCAGCTCAGGGATTAAGTTTAACTCTTGCTGGAACAGATATTTTATGTAATGGTGATGCAACAGGAGTCGTTGAAACAACAGTTGATGGCGGGACTCCTAATTATACTTACTTGTGGAGTAATGGTGGAACTACGGCAGATATTTCAAATTTACTTGAAGGTAATTACAGTGTAGTAGTGACGGATGATCACGGGTGTACGGTTACTGATAACCTTACATTGGTTGAACCAACTGCACCACTTGCCGTAACAACCGTTATTACTGATGTAGATTGTTATGGGAATAATTCAGGTACTGTTGACTTAACAGTTACTGGAGGAACTTCTCCATATATTCAATTGTGGTCAAACCTTGGAACAATCGTATTGTCTGATACAACTGAAGATCTTTCAAATTTAATTGCAGATACTTACACGGTTCTTGTAACTGACGCAAACGGATGTGCAGAGATGATGAATTCAATAGTTAACGAACCAAATGCACCTCTTGCAATTACTGGAATTGTAGATGATGCAAATTGTTTCGGATTAAATGATGGAGCAATTGATATTACAGTAACAGGAGGAACAACTCTTTATAATTATTCATGGTCTTCTGGACAATTAACTGAGGATATTTCAATCGTTGTTGCAGGAAGCTATGCAGTGACAGTAACAGATCAAAACCTTTGTGTTGAAACAATGAGTTTCGTGATTGATCAACCATTGGCACCGTTAAATGTAGTTACATTTACGACTGATGTACTTTGTAACGGATACAATGACGGAGCTATAGAATCTGATGTCTCGGGAGGAACAATGCCTTACATATACGCTTGGTCTAATGCAGAAACAACTGATGATATTGGTAGTCTATTGGCTGGTGTTTATACATTAACTGTAACCGATGATCAAGGATGTACATCATTTACAGGGGCAACAATTAATGAGCCTGCACTATTAGTCTTTACACCTACAGTTATTGACGCAAGTTGTTATGGATATGCTGACGGTGAGATTACAATCACTATAACTGGTGGAGTTCAACCTTATTACTTCAATTGGGGGAATCAAAATGAAATTCTATTGAACAATGAAAGTGAAACTTTAACAGGTTTGATTGCTGAAGAGTACTTCATTCGAGTTAGAGATGAAAATGGTTGTATCAATGAGCAAATCATTATTGTGAATCAACCGGCGCCATTTATTTCAACGTATGTTGTTACAGACGTTCTTTGTAATGGAGGAGTAGACGGTTCAGTCGATGTTACAATCGTAGGTGGTACTATTCCTTACTCTACTGTTTGGAGTGACGGTCAGACAACTGAGGATGCCATCAACTTGGTTACGGGTGACTATGGTTACGAAATAACGGATGGACAAGGTTGTATTATCAGAGATTCAGTAACAGTTGAGGAACCTTCTTTAGTTCAAATTTCATACGATCTTATTGAAGTAAGTTGTGTTGATCAATCTGATGCGTCTATCTTTGTAACACCATGGGGCGGAACAATGCCTTATACATATTTATGGACTACTGGTTCAGATGAACAAAACGCTGAAAGTTTACCTCCAGGAATGTATGACATTACAATTACTGACGATAATAATTGTATTAATACGTTCTCATTCGAGGTCAACTTCAATTACGATGAGTGTTTAATTATTCCTAATACGTTTACACCGAACGGAGATAATTATAACGATACATGGGTTCTAGGAAATCTTGACCTGTATCCAAATGCACAAGTCAAAGTATTTAACAAGTGGGGGAATGAAATCTTCACTTCAAATGGACTATATGAACCATGGGATGGAACGCAATATAGCAATCCACTTCCTTCAGAGGTTTATTACTACATAATCGTGTTAGGTAATGTAGACGATAATCAATATACAGGTACTGTAACAATTATTAGATAAAATGACAAAAAGTACAATTCTTTCATTCGCATTTTCATTCCTATTTGGGAGTATGATCTTTGCAAACGAAGTAGTGCCACCACCGGCATGTCCTACAATTACTATGACAGGAGGGGACGTATCGTGCTATGGCTTGACAAATGGTTCTGCTACTGTAAATGTAATTGCAGGAGGAAGTGGAAGTTACACATATACATGGGCAACTATTCCAGTTCCAACTATTACTAGTGGTGGGTTATCAAGTTCACTTACTAACCTAAGCGTTGGAACGTATACTGTAACTGTAAAGGATAATATTTCAGGTTGTACGGTTGTTGGAGCCTTCGTTGTTGGTTCTCCAGATCCAATTGATATTTCTGGAATAGAAACAGATGTTAATTGTTATACCCAATCAACAGGAAGCGTTGACATAACAGTTCTGGGAGGATCATTTCCTTATAGTTATTATTGGTCGAATGGAGCTACAACTCAAGATATTTCAGGAATTCAAGGAGGAACCTATACAGTTACAGTATACGCTTCAAATGCTGGTTGTTCCGCGACTAAAGCATTTACCATAGACCAACCGATTGAAGCACTGAATGCAACTGCCATCGTTTCAAACGCAACATGTTTTAATACGTTCACTGGATCAATTGATTTAACAGTTTGGGGAGGATCACCGCCTTATGCTTATTCATGGGATTCGGGTCAATCAACCCAAGATATTAGCAACATTGTAGCGGGAGATTATGACTTAACTATAACAGATAGTAGAGGATGTACATTGTTATTGTCTTATCCAATCACTGCACCGACTCAACTTACTGGGTCCTTCTCACTGATTGACCCTGTGGATTGTTTTGGTGAAGCAACAGGAAATTTAACTTATGCTGCAGTTGGAGGAACAGCACCTTACACCTTCTCATGGCAAAACTCGACAACACTTTTTGCAGAAGCGTCAGCCTCATTGAATAATATTATTGGCGAAGACTATGAGGTAACAGTTACTGATGATAACGGATGTATTTTAGTTGATAATGCTATTGTAACTTCACCAACTCTATTGGTTGGTTCGGCAATAGGGGTTAACGTTTCGTGTTATGGACTTTCAGATGGTTCGATTGACTTAACAGTTAGTGGAGGTGTTGCTCCTTATGGCTTTGTTTGGACAAATGGAGTTCCAGTAATCGTTGGAAGTAACGAAGATTTAAATGGTATTCCAGCTGAAAACTATACAGCGACTATTACGGATTTCAATAACTGCGAGTTGATAGTAGCGCATACTATTACTCAGCCAGTTTCGGTAGTAGCTGCGACTGCAAATGTTACACATGTTCTTTGTAATGGAGACAATACAGGGGCAATTGATTTAACAATTCAGGGTGGTACTTCACCATATACTTTTTCTTGGTCATCTGGACAAGCAACAGAAGATATAGCAAGTCTACTGGCAGGATCATTCACTTATAATATTCTGGATGCAAACAATTGTCCATTATCAGGAACTGAAGTTGTAAATGAACCATCTTTCCCCTTAAGTATTTCAAGTGCGATTACACATGTAATTTGCTTTGGTGAATCTAATGGAGTGGTTGACTTAACAATTGCTGGAGGGACTTCGCCTTATGTCTTTGAATGGGCAAACAGTCAGTTTCTGTTAAGTAACATAAACGAAGATTTAAATAATTATCCTGCGGACTCATACAGTGTTATTGTTACAGATGACAATGGGTGTTATGAAGTTGATACATTAATCGTTACTGAACCAACAGAACTTACAGCTGATGTTACGGGCGTGAACATTTTATGTCACGGAGGAAACAATGGATCAGTTGACCTAACTGTTGGAGGGGGATCTATTCCTTATGCTTTTTTATGGAATACTGGAGCGGTAACAGAAGGCCTTAACAACTTGATTGCTAGCTATTATGAAGTGACAGTAACAGATGATCACGGTTGTACTGTAATGGATAGTATTACATTAACAGAGCCAATTGACAGCCTTGATTTTACTTATGTTGTAACAGATGTTCTTTGTAAAGATGGAACTGACGGTGAAATTGATCTTGATGTAACAGGAGGGACTCTACCTTATAATTATGGTTGGTCTAGTGGTGATACTTTAGCACAAATAGAAAATTTAACTGCGGGTTATTATACTTTCTTGCTAACAGACTATAACGGATGTTTATTAACTGATTCAATTTATGTTGGCGAGCCAGACGCGGTAACTTTAAATGAAGTAATAACGCCTGTTACTTGTTTTGGTTTTTCAGATGGAATTATTGATATTTCGCCTGTGGGTGGAATAGCACCTTATTCATTTACTTGGTACAATTCTCAGTTTGCTCTTTCGGCTCAAACAGAAGATTTAATTGATTATGTCGCTGATGAATACCAATTGGAAATCATTGATTCGAATGGATGTTTCTATGAAATGTTTTTGGAAATTGCAGAGCCTGAACTGCTAGTCATTGAGTACACTTACAACGTTGTAAGTTGTCAAGGTGGTTCGGATGGGAATATTTTAGTTGATATTACTGGTGGTAATCCAGCATATACTACAACATGGTCAACTGGAGCGATTACAGAAGATTTATTGAATATTCCATCGGATACCTATCAATTGCTTGTGGTGGATACTAAGGGATGCACTGACTCAATTACGACGGACATTGCACAACCAGATTCAATTCTGATAGATTTTGATCACGATCAAGTTTCGTGTATTGACAATTATGATGGAACGGCGTATGCGTACCCAACTGGAGGTAACGGTGGTTATTTCTACGATTGGTCGAATGGAACAACAACTTTTGATAATCCAGATTTAAGTTCACAATACTATTGGGTAACTGTAACTGATGTTCTAGGATGCATCGGGGTTGATTCAGTTTTTATTACAAAAGACAACATTGGATGTGTCGTTCCTGTTAATGCATTTTCGCCGAATGGTGATTATTATAATGATCAATGGATAATCGACAATATGGATTTGTATCCAGATGCAGAAGTTCAGATTTTCAATAAATGGGGAAATCTTATTCATAATCAAACAGGATTGTACGAACCATGGGATGGAAGAATAAATGATGTCGAAGCGCCTTCCGAGGTTTATTATTGGATCATTAATTTGAACCAAGTAGACAGAGAAGTGTTAAAAGGAAATATTACAATAATAAGATAGGCAAAATGAAAAAGTATTTAGTTATATTGTTTATAGGAGTAGCAGGTGGGGCTACTTCACAACAAGTTGCGTTGAATTCTCAATATTTATTCAATGAAATGTTGGTCAATCCTGGAGCAACAGGAACCAAAGATTATATTCCAGTTCAATTGGGTTTTAGAAAACAATGGGTTAATTTCCCAGGTTCTCCAACAACTCAAACAATATCCTGTCATGCGGCAATTGCTAAAAATATGGGATTCGGTGGGACTGTTTTTAATGATGTCTCAGGACCAAGTAGAAGAACAGGAATGAACATTTCTGGATCATATCAGTTGCGCCTTGATAAACGTAAAGAGCATTCTTTAGGCTTAGGTTTAGGAGTTTCATTAACGCAACATATTATTGACGTAAACCAGTTGATTACATATCTTCCAGACGATCCAGCAGTTTTGCGTGGTTACGACAATCAATTAGTTCCCGATGCTAATTTTGGGGTTTTCTATAAATTTAAAGACAAGGGGTTTGCAGGTTTGTCAGCGTATAACCTCGTTGAGTTGAATCGTGATTTATACGATTTCGAAAACCCGATTCATAATACATTGGTAAGAACATATTATTTCGTAGGGGGTTATGATTTTGAATTAAGCCCTACGTTCGATTTGAAGCCAACAGCTTTAGTTCAAACTATTGAAACTGGAACAACTCAATTTGATATTAGTTTGATTGGAACATATAAAAAAGTTGTTTGGCTTGGAGCTTCGTATCGACATACAGATGCGGTAGTGTTCATGGCTGGAGCACAAGCTGGGCCTTTCAAATTTGGATATTCTTATGATTATACATTATCTGATATAGGTAATTATTCAAGTGGTTCGCATGAAATCTTTTTAGAAATTCAATTCTATAAAGAAGGCAGTAGTGTAAGAACTCCGTGGTTAAAACGTAATAGAATCTTTTCTCCGAGAATAAAATGAAAATAATACCAGTTCTGACTTCAATACTTCTAAGTAGTAATTTGTTGTCGCAATCTTTAGATGAAGCCATAAGGTACTTCGAAAGATTTGAATATGCTCTTTCTGCAGAAATTTATTCTGAATATGCTAAAGTATCCCCTTTATCTTTAGAAGACTATAAAAGATTCGGTTATGCCTACTTCGTAATAGGTGAATACGAAAAGTGTCTTCCAATATCTGATTCAATTCTCAAGACTAGAGATGTTGAACCATTCTGGTACTATGTGAATGGAGAGGTTAACATGGGCGAAAGAAACTATGAAAGAGCGAAAGAATCATATGAGAAGTATCAATCTTTGGACGATGAGTACGATGTTGCGTTAAACATTCAATCGTGTGGATTAATCCCAAATTGGGAGGCAGAAACGTATTTGATAAATAAACATCTTGGATTTAATAGTAGTAAAGCAGATATAACAGGTCCTAATTTTAAAGACCGCTTCATTCGTTATTCTGAAATTGGGAAGGACAGTATTGGTGAGCATATGAATGATGGCAGTATCGATGAATCAGAGTTGATTCTTGCGCGTCCTATAATTGGTTCAAGAGGAGTTTTCAAGAGGGTTTTAATTGTGGATACGGTTTCCAATTTATCCATTTCTTCTCTTTCATTCTTCCCAAATGGGCAAGATGTGCTTTTGACGATAAATAAGCCAATGGCTAATGAAGAAATAGACCTAGTTCCTCATATTTACAAGGGAGTATATAATTCAGCGTCGAATCAAATTACAAATATTGAACGTTGGGAGTATTCGGGATATGAGGATACTACTTCTTGCGCACATGCTTCAATTAATGCATCGGGAAATCTCATCATTTTTACAAAAATGGGTAAAAAGACGAATGGAGCTGATTTATATAAAACAGAGTTATCCAATGGTTCTTGGTCAATACCTACTGCCATAAGTATACTTAATACGAACTACGACGAAATGTATCCTGTTTTTATGGGAGATACGCTTCTTTCAATTGCGTCAGATGGTCGTCCAGGGTATGGCGGATTAGATATGTATTTGTCTGAAGTAACAGGATCTTCTTTTGCTTCACCTTCGCATCTTAAAGCACCCGTGAATAGTTTTAAAGATGATTTTAATTTCTGTTATTACAACATAGATTCTGCTCGTTATACGTCAAACAGAATAGGAGGAAAAGGTGATGATGACATGTATTTCGTTAAGTTTTCTGAGCCTTTCATTGCGCCTTTAGCTGACTCAACCGATTTTAAAAACTTTGTAAAAAACTGGAAAACACCAATTGTTTATTTTGATTTTGATCATTTTGACATCAATCAAGACATTGAGAATATTTCAGGATTGATAGGTTTTTTGAAGACAAATACCAATAGTTATATTGAAATAGAAGGGCACACAGATAGACGTGGCAATGTTGATTATAATTATAATTTAGGCTATAAAAGAGCTCAAACGGTCAAAAGTGAACTTATTAAAAAGGGAATCAGAGAAGGACAAATAAAAGTCTCATCAAAAGGAGAAACAGATCCCCAATTCCATTGTTCAACTGGCTGTAATGATGCTCAGCATGGAAAAAATCGTGTTGCCCTGGTTAAATTAAACGCTTTATAGAATTGCTAACGGTTAAAATGTTTGGCAATCAGCTGGCGGAACTATTGAAAATACAGAGCTTTTATCTTTAATTAATTTTTCTAAATTCGAAATTTGAAATATCAATTCAACTCCATCTTCAATCTTTGAGAAATACATTGGGAATCCTGGTATGTTTGGATGAACAACATTCGCGACAATATTATCTAGTTTAATTTCATCAGTAATCCAATACATTGTAGTAGACTCATCCTTTTCAATTGTGATTTTTCTGCAGTTGTACCCTAATATTTTTCTTTCTTCGTCGAAGTTGGTAATAATAACATTTGAGTCGATAATTGGTTTTGATAAGTTCATCTCGTCAAGGGGTTTTACGCTGGCAAATTTGCCCATTTTACTTTCCATAATTGAAAGAGATAAGCTTGAATCTTGATTAATGACTGTGCTGGTTTTGTACATTGTTCCCATGGAAAAATCAATTCTAGCCATGTTTTTAGCGAAGTAGATTTCCATTTTACTGTTTCTAAGCATACCAGCCTTTTGTTTAGCTTCAAGCGTAGTGTCAATTGGTTCAACACTTATTGAATATTGAAAGTAGCCCTCTTCCAATTGAGCAAAAGAAAAATTGGATAGAATGACAAGAGTTATGGTTACTAGATACTTCATGAGGCAAATATAGTGATATTCAATCAGTGGAGAGTCACTACACTTCATACGGTTAAATAATATTTGTATATTTAATCACATTCATTGCAAGAAAATAAATCTAACTACATTATGGGTTCTTCAAATAACTTACTGGATTTTGCCAAAAATCTTGAGCAAAAAAACATTGTCAGTGCCGAGACTGGAATAAAAATTAGAGGCTTCATTCGAAGAAATGAAAACCCTTCTTTTTGGCAGGTATTCCTAGTTATTAGTGCCCTTTTCGGAGCATTATTCGCTTCGGCGGGTATTTTCGCTATTATATCCCATAACTGGTATGATATGTCGAAACATGTAAAAGGGATTTTTAGTATAATTCCTGTTCTCATAGCATTGTATTTCTATTACCTGGCCATATTTAAACACAAGGACTCCAAAGTTTGGGTCGAGGCAAGTTCACTG
>JABSPC010000055.1 GCA_013215515.1 Crocinitomicaceae bacterium | reverse complement strand
TTGCTGATACTGTTCTGTAACTGTACTTTTGTTAATTCAATCATCTCTTTTAAGTTTTTAAAGTTTTTGGTAGAACTTCAAATTTCTTAATTGAGATGATTCTTTTCTAGCACAGACACACTTTTTTGGGCACTATCTTTGTTGATTTGGGGAGAGGGAGATAAAGTCCTCTCAGCGGATCGCGGTGAAATGCTAAAAAATCATTTAGGAGACAACGCGAGTCTTCATATTATTGAGAATAGCGCTCACATGCCGAACTTGACAAAACATAAAGAATTCAACGCTCTTCTTTTGAATTTCCTTAAGGAGCCAGTAGTTGTTGAAATAGAAGAGTGATTTTAGCTTCGAATAATCTTCACATCACCTCCAACGCCAATTTTTATAATCTGAGACGGCGTATTCATTTTTTCGTTTGTACGTTCTTCAACTTTAGCATCAATGCCATCTTTAATTTTCGATTGAATTTGATCAAATCGAGTAGGAGAGGGTTCACCTGAAAAATTTGCAGAAGTACTAACCAATGGCTTTCTCATTCCTCGAATTAACTTCAAGCATATTGGGTCAGTTGTAACTCGAATTCCAACGGATCCATCTTTAGCTAGAACGGATGTAGCCAGGTGTTTAGCATTTGGATAGATAATCGTGAGCGGTTTTTCAGATAAATCAACCAAGTCGTAACACACCTCTGGAAACTCAGGAATGTAATATTCAAGCATTGCAAAATTGTCAACTAGTAGTATGAAACTCTTGTCATCTCCTCTTCCTTTCAATTCAGAAATTTTTTGACACGCTTCTTCGTTCGTAGCGTCACAGCCCAATCCCCAAAGAGTATCAGAAGGGTATAGAATTGTTTTTCCTTCGCGTAATGCGTCTATTGCTTTGCTTAAATCCATTAATCCAATAAATCAGGTCGTCTGTCTTTAGTTCTTTCAATTGCCTTTTCTTCACGCCAAACTTCAATCTTAGGAAAATCTCCTGAGAGCAAAACTTCTGGTACTTTCCAGCCCTTAAATTCTGGTGGTCTCGTATAAACAGGCGGAGAAAGTAAGCCATCTTGAAAGCTATCCGTAAGTGCTGACGTTTCATCATTTAAAACCCCCGGAACCAAACGAACGATGCTGTCAACCAAGACGGCTGCGCCAAGTTCACCCCCAGAAAGGACATACGATCCAATAGAAATTTCTTTGGTTATATAGTGCTTGCGTATTCTTTCGTCAACGCCTTTATAATGGCCACAAAGAATCATTAAGTTCTTGGATAGGCTAAGATCGTTACAGATTCCTTGTTGTAAGATTTCACCGTCTGGAGTCATAAATATGATCTCATCGTATTCACGTTCCGCTTTTAGTTTTTCAATCAACGCAGCGATTGGTTCAATTGTCATTACCATTCCAGCCCCACCACCATATTGGTAGTCGTCAACCTTGTTGTGCTTGTCTGTCGAGTAATCGCGAATATTGTGAATTTCCAACTCCAGATGCCCTTTCGTTTGAGCACGCTTCATTATTGAGTCCGAAAAAGGACTGTGAAGTAAATCTGGGAGAATTGTCAGTATATCAATACGCATGGCGTGAAATTAACTAATTTAGGCAAGGTTAATCCTATCTTATGAAGCAAATTTTAGTAGTTCTATTGGCATGTATCTCTTTTGGATCATTTGCCCAATTGGATGGAAATACAACATTAAGTTACCCAGATCTTATTAAAACGTACAAAGAACTTGCTAAAAAGCATAAGGAGATTGAATTGTATGACATGGGCGACTCAGATTATGGTCTT
>JABSPC010000549.1 GCA_013215515.1 Crocinitomicaceae bacterium | reverse complement strand
TTTAAAAGCATTTTCCATTCCACCATTATTCAAGTAGATGTTCTGCAGACTACGGAAGAAGAAGTCTAAATCAATGGCGTTGAACGTTCTGTGAACAAATTCGATTGGTTCATTCGAAGTGTAATTAAGTATGAACTCGTGCGGAGTATTCCCCATAATTTCGATGAGGCGTTCTCCATTTTTAATGATCATTTCTCTTTTCCCCCAAGCTATTGTAGAAACTAAGAATGCGACAATTTCAATATCCTCCTTTTTTGAGAAGCGATGCGGCAATTGAATGGGGTCAGATTCTATAAACATGGGAGTGTTGTACTGCTCCGTTTTAAAGTCGAGGTATTCTTTGAGTTCTTCGTTCTTCATTTTAATGAATTCTGATGCGAATTTAATAAGATCAGTCGTAGGTCTTACTATTAATAAAAAAGAGCACTCCAAAAGTGGAGGTACTCATCACTTTCTAGGAGCTCAAGAAGCTAACTCTATCTACAAGCGGTATTAAATCTTGGATGGAAGTTCAGAAAAGGACTTTCGGGTGATGAACGGTAAGTTTTGTTTTGAGCTCTTGATTATCGTAGAAGAATTGGCAATATGATTATTGCAATTGGGACACCAAGTACAAATAACAGATTTTCCATTTTGAAGTGATAATATTCTCTGAAGCTTTTAGAAAGTAATAAGATGGTAAAAGCGAAAAACAAAACGCTGATAAGATACATCCAAGTGTATTCAGCTGCTACTGTTGCAATGAATATGGTGATAGTCATTAGGGAAATACTTGAGCTCAAGGAGCCTAACCACCCGATTCGTTTTCTGAAAACAAATAAAATACCCGCTGAAAATATAGCTAAAGGAGATATAATAAAGATGAGCACTAATTTGACTTCTACAATAATTGTGAAGGGAAAAGATGAATAGATATCTCTACTATGCAATGAGATTTCACTATCAATACCGAACCATAGAGACAAAGATCCAGAAATCGCAATTATAACGCCAATTACTAAATTTCCTTCTTTCCAGTTTTTGGATAATTCTATTGTCTTTTTAGGTAGGTTTATTTCATCTAAAGTTTCCAGAATTATGTTGGATTAGTCAATAATTAAACCGTCTCGCATAACCAGTTTACGATCGGTCATGTCCGCTAATTCGTTGTTATGAGTAACGATGACGAATGTTTGCTTCAATTCATCTCTTAGATTGAAGAACAATTGGTGCAATTCTGAAGAGTTTTGGCTGTCCAAGTTTCCAGAAGGTTCATCTGCGAAAATAACTGCTGGGCGGTTGATTAAAGAGCGCGCTACGGCAATTCGTTGTTGTTCACCACCAGATAACTGACTTGGTTTGTGTTCAGCGCGATTTTCAAGTCCTAAAAGACCTAGAAGCTTCATTCCTTCGGCTTTTGCATCTTTCAGATTCATTCCCTTGATTAAAGCGGGAAGAGCGATGTTCTCAACTGCAGTAAATTCAGGAAGAAGTTGATGAAATTGGAAAATGAATCCTATCTGAGTATTTCTAAATTCTGAAAGTTTGTTTGCTGAAAGTTCAAATGGATTAACTCCGTTCATAAGAACCCGACCGCCATCAGGGTCATCTAGGGTGCCAAGAATTTGAAGTAAGGTCGTTTTTCCTGCTCCAGAAGAGCCAACAATAGAAACTATTTCGCCTTCCGTGATTTCAAGGTTAATACCCTTGAGGATTTGTAGGTCGTCGTATGATTTCGTTATTCCGTTGGCTATAAGCATATTATTTATCTACTTTCAATGAGTGACCCATTTTGTCACGTTTTGTTTTTAAATATAACTCATTGTGTTCGTTGCTTTGAATTTCTAAGGATACATTTTCTGTAATTTCAAGACCATATCCAACCAAACCTGTACGTTTCGTAGGGTTGTTGGACATCAATCTCATTTTAGAAACGCCAAGTTTACGAAGGATTTGAGCACCAATTCCATAATCACGTTCATCTCCTTTAAAACCAAGTTTTAAGTTTGCTTCTAAAGTATCATACCCCTCTTCTTGAAGCTTGTAGGCCTTCAACTTATTAGCAAGTCCAATCCCACGTCCTTCTTGATTCATATAGATGATTACGCCTTTTCCTTCTGTCTCAATTAATTGCATTGCCTTCTTTAATTGAGCTCCGCAATCGCAACGGCATGAACCGAAGATATCACCTGTCATACAAGAAGAGTGAACTCTAATTAAAATCGGTTCATCTTTTTTCCAAGTTCCCTTTACAAGAGCCAAATGCTCTTTACCAGTATTTATTTCTTTGAAAAGGTGCATGTCGAAGGCTCCGTTGTCAGTCGGCATTTTAACATCGATAATCTTTTCAACCAATGATTCGGTTTTTATTCTGTATTTGATCAAATCTTCAATCGAAACAATCCTTAATTCAAATTTTTTCGCGATTTTTATTAATTGTGGAAGTCGCGCCATTGTACCGTCTTCATTTAAGATTTCTACGATCACTCCCGCAGGCTCAAAACCAGCCAATCTAGCTAGGTCAATTGCGGCTTCAGTATGTCCAGCTCTTCTTAGAACTCCGCCTTTTTTAGCGCGAAGCGGAAAGATGTGACCCGGCTTTCCGAGTTCTTCAGGTTTAATATTCGGATCAATTAATGCTAGAACTGTTTTTGCTCTGTCGCTTGCGCTTATTCCAGTAGTACAGCCGTGTCCATTTAAATCAACAGAGACCGTGAATGGAGTTTCGTACGCTGCCGAATTGGATTGAACCATAAGATTCAGTCCGAGCGCGTCACAATGGTCTTCAATAAG
>JABSPC010000548.1 GCA_013215515.1 Crocinitomicaceae bacterium | reverse complement strand
TCAACTTTTTATCAAAATATGATGTTGGCGTAATTCCCCCAATCGTACTTCCTGTATATAGTGAATCTTCTGTAACGGCATATTCTGGGTTTGCTCATGGAGGAAGTGGTACTGTGTATGAACAGTTTGTGCCAAATGATGGATGGGATGAAACTACTGTTACCTTTGCCACAGCACCAATGCCCGCAATGCCAAATAATATTGTAGATAATATTGGAAGCTGGTGGGTATGGTACGGATTTCCTTCTCTTGCAGTAGCACATAATAATGCCGCTACCATGGGGATAAGTAACGAAGGGAATAAGCCATTATCTAACCTCAATACCCTATTAAATCAACAAGTTGTTATAGAAAGGGGGGGCGACCAAACTCTTTCTATGTATCATTTTTGTCGACATTATGATTCGAGGTATTATGCCAAAAATTATAAGACAGACGAGACCTTATTACCTCATTTAAAAGTAGTTTACTCATATAATTATGATGTAACGTGTACATATTCATGGGTTGGACCTGGTGGGTTTACGGCAACAACTAAAGATATTTCTAATCTAACGTTAAGTGGTCTTTATACCTTAACAATTACATCTCCCTTTGGATGCATTGGAGTGATGAATGCAAATATTATTGTTCCTCCAGGAACACTTGATATTGACCCTCTTTCTAATGTAAATGTATGTGACTCATACGTTCTTCCAGTTATTACAGGAACAAGTTTGACTGGTGGTCAAGCATATTTCAGTGGGTCAAGTGGAACAGGAACTCAATATACTGATGGAGATGTTATTCTAGTTCCAATGACCATGTACATTTATGATGAAACAGGAACGATACCAAATTGTTTTGATGAAGAGAGTTTTTCAATTACGATAGATAATACAGCTCCTTTAATTAATTGCCCAGGGAACTTGACAGCTGTTTGTTCAATTGCTGAGCAATCTGCCTATGTTGATTTAGTTGCATTCGTTGCAGCTGGAGGTTCTGCAAGTGATGAAACAAGTTTAAATAACGTTTCTTTTATATTATTAAGTGAGGTCTCAGACGGTGCAACTTGTCCTGAAGTTGTAACAAGAACTTATCAAATTGAAGATGATTGTGGTCATTTTTCTACGTGTCAACAAACAATAACAATAAATGACACACAAGCACCAACAGCTACAGCACCAGCTGCAGTGTTAGTTGAATGTATTGGTGATGTACCAGTTGATGATATCTTATTAATTACCGATGAGGCAGATAACTGTACGGTAGCACCAGTAGTTGCATTTGTAGGAGATGTATCTGACGGACTTACTTGTCCAGAGACTATCACACGTACTTATTCAATTACAGATGACTGTGGTAATGTAACAACAGTTGATCAAATCATTACAGTTGATGACATTACTAATCCAACAGCAACTAACCCTGCATCTCAAGTTGGATTACCACCAGTATTTGATCCATTACAAGTAACGGATGAAGCTGACAACTGTGGAGTACCAATAGTAACAGATGGTGGAGATGTATCAGATGGAGGAAATTGTCCAGAGATCATCACACGTACTTATATTATTACAGATGCTTGTGGAAACTTCATTACAGTAGAGCAAACATTTACAATTGGAGATGCTATCATGCCAACGGCAAGTAATCCACTTCCAATGAATGTTGAATGTATAGCAGATGTAGTTGCACCAGATGTTACTGTAGTAACAGATGAGGTAGATAACGGGGGAGCTCCAGTAGTAACATGGGAGGATGATACATCAGATGGTAACACATGTGCTGAAGTAATTTTGAGAAGATATAGAGTAACAGATAACTGTGGAAACTTCATTTTTGTAACACAAACAATAACGGTTTTAGATATTACTATTCCAGTAATGGATGCTACACCTGCAGATCTTGC